>JAISQK010000231.1 GCA_031274255.1 Planctomycetaceae bacterium
GCGTTGGATCCCAATTTGCTCCCGGCCCCTTCGAGGCGGTCGCTTCCAGATGAAAAATCTTTATAACATGAGGCCGAAGGCAACTGCGGTGAAGCAGCATGCTTCCCGCGGCGGGCGGATGGAGCTTCCGCTCCGAAACAATAACCCGCTCCTGTTAGTCGCTGGAGCCTGCGAGCGGAAAAACGTTTTCACTGGAAGCCGAACGCGAAGCTGTGAGGCATCCCGACCATTGGCGGCAACTCGACCTGAAAAACAATGTTCAACCGGTTTTAACGGCTGATGACGTAGGCCCGCTTCGCCCATTGTTCCCACGCATCGGCAAGACGCTGAACGGTCTCCGGCTGTTTTGCGGATAAATCGTTCCGTTCCGTCGGATCGGTCTTCAAATCATAAAGCTCCCAAACATTACGGGAATTCAGCCAGACCGCTTTCAGATCGTTTTCCCGGACGCCCCGATTATTCTCGTGTTCCCAAAAAAGCGTTCGCCCTTCCTGTTGTTCCCCGCGAAACGCTTGAATCAAACTGCGTCCTTCCATCGGGAGGATCGGTTTTTCGTTGTACTCTTTCGGGTATTCCGTACCGGCGAGTTCAACGAATGTCGGCATGAAGTCAATGATATGTCCGACGCTTTTTTCGAATTCCCCCTTTCGTTGAATTCCTTCCGGCCAATGGACAATCAACGGTGTGCGGATCCCTCCTTCGTGAATATAATGTTTGTACAATCGCCACGGCGTGTTGGAGGCATTGGCCCAACCGCTGCCGGTACTGTGATAGGTTCCTGCCCCGCCCATTTTTTCGAGTTCTTCTCCTTTGTGCAGAATATTTTGCGGACCGGAATGGATATCAAAGCCCCACGGGTCCCATTCGGCGCAGGCTCCATTATCGGACAAAAACAAAATCAGAGTGTTCTCAAAATCACCATGTTCTTTGAGATCGGCAATCACCCGACCGATGTTTTGATCCATGCGGTCGATCATTGCGGCAAAAATCGCCATGCGGCGGGCTAAGTCGTTGCGACGGTCTGTCTCCATCGTTTCCCAGGCAGGATTGTCCTGATCCGCCCAACCGGTCTTCTCGTTCGCCCAATTTTTCGGAATTTCACTTCGAGGTGTTAATGGCACGGAATCCTCGACAATCCCAAGCCGTTTCTGCCGTGTGAACCGTTCTTCACGAATGGAATCCCAGCCTCTGGTGTAAATGTCGGCGTATTTTGCAATCTCCTCTTTCGGAGCGTGAAGCGGAAAATGCGGAGCGGTATACGCCAAATAAAGGAAAAACGGAGGACGTTCCCCTTTTTCGTCTGTTGTCCGGGATTCCGCCAGAAAATCGAGAGCGTAATCGGTGAAGACATCGGTTGCGTAATACTCCTCCTCTTCATATTCACGTAACGGTCTTTCGGCGGGCAGACGGGTATGAACTTTCGGTGTGAAAAAAGAAGTGAAGCCGCCGATAAGACCGAAGTATTCCTCAAAGCCGCGACGAATGGGACCCGGTCTGCTTCCCATGTGCCATTTCCCGCTCATATAAGTCCGATAACCGGCTTTTTTCAGAACTTCCGCCAGTGTCACACAACGGTCGGTCAAATAACCTTCGTAGCCTTGCCGTTCGGAACGCCCTTCCATATGCCCGATGCCCGCCTGATGCGGATACAATCCTGTGTTGATCGAAGCCCGTGACGGACAACAGCGTGTCGTGTTGTAAAACTGCGTGAAACGAATACCGCCCGCCGCCAGTGCATCAAGGTTCGGCGTCTTGATTTCTCCGCCGTAACAACCGAGATCGGAATAACCAAGATCATCCGCGAGAATCAAAATCATGTTCGGTCTTTCTGCCGCGGCGGCAACAGAAAACAACGCAGACAAACAGTAAAACACAAAAATAGTTCTCATTGTACAATCCTCGGTTTGAAAATGTTTGCGAACGGTTATAATTTCAGTAACGTGACGCTGTAAGGTTTGACAATAACGCTGCCGTCAAATGTTTCGTTTTTGGTTTCCTGAATTTCGATTCTGTACGGTTTATCAGGATCATTGAAACCGTTCGGATCGTTTTGCGGATCGGCAATTTCATATCGGGTTAATGTTTTGCCGGATAAATTGAAATTCCGAACATCAAACTTTACCGTAACGTCGCGTCCCAACGTGTTCACAATACCGACCGTCAGCACATCGTCAACCAATGCCGCCTGAATATCAACAGGATTTCCGCCCGGTGAATTTTGTCCGGTTTCTGTTTTGAGCGGTATGTTGCCGAAATGTTTGCGGTAAAGTTCCAGAACGAGTCCGGTTGTTTCCATTTGAGCAGCGGTTTTGCTCGTCTTGATGCAGCCGATCACGTTGACGGTCTGAGCGTAATTTGCCATGAAATAGATATCCGATTGCCGCGCAAATTCGTGAAGTCCCGCCGCAATTCCAAGACCGTCTTTCACAAAATACCGTGTTCCGAGTTCGCCGAAAACATGATTTCCATACCAGTAATTCCATTCATCAAGCGCAATCGGAACCGTAACATCTTTGAAATTCAGTAACGTTTCCCTGTACCGTCGGTGAGCATCGGCGATCCGTTTTACTTGGTTCGGTATCTGAATCACATGTTCCGTAACGTTGTCTTTTGCCGCGCCGACGTAAAAATGTTCGCTGATTAAATCAAGATGTTTGGCGGCACCGGGCAAAAACGCTTCGTCCCATTTTCCAACATTGCCGACACCGATCACTTTGACCTTTGGGTCTTTGGTCCGAAAAGCCTCAACAAAAGCGTTGTGTTTTTCAATGTATTTTTCGACGGGGATATGGCCGATCTGCCAATCTCCGTACATTTCGTTGCCAATGCCCCACCATGTCACGCCGTAAGGTTCGGCATGTCCTTGTTCCGCACGGAGTTTTCCCATCGGCGTTTGGGAATTTCCGTTGACATATTCGAGTTCCTGTACAGCACTTTCCACATTGCCGTTTCCCGTATTGACAGCGATGTACGGTTCCGTTTTGAGAATGTTACAAAATTGCAAAAATTCGTTGATTCCGAAATCGTTGGGTTCGACGCCTTTCCAGGCCGGATTTTTACGCGGCGGACGCTTATCGCGGTCGCCGAGACCGTCTTTCCAATCGTAACCGCTCACAAAATTTCCGCCGGGCCACCGGTAAACCGGCGAATCAAGCCGTTTCAATAATTCCAGCGTATCGGCACGCAAACCGTTGATGTTGTCCGCCGACATCAAACTGACGCAGCCGACAGTAAAAGTTCCCTCACCAAACGCCGCAATCTCAATCATCACATTGTCGAAATCGCCGACAGGCTCGTACACAAATTCGATTTTATAAAAATCACCAGTTTTCACCGGCATCTTGAAGGCGTCGTGATCTTCTTTTTTGTCGCTCCAATGAAAATAGACTTCGATTCGTTGAATCCCTTCGGAGGGTTTAACCCAAGCATAACCGGCATATTTCTTTCCTTTTCGTACTGCCAACCCGTTTTGCCAGACGCCAAGCCAACGCGGTTCTTCATTTTCCGCCGTGAACGATTCCGGCGAATGGTTTCCGACGAACGGTTGTTGTTTTGTCATGCGGAGATTACAATCATAAATTGCTTTCCACGGCGATTCCTTTTCACCGACAGGATAAAAGAATTTCCGGTCTTCAAGCATTTCCGCCCAAATCCCGCCGCCGTTGATACAACGTCCGAGATGTTCGATGAACTGACCGTAAATGTAAGGATTTATGGGTTTACCGTGTTGCGAAGCGTCAATTTTAACGGTCGGCGACCAATCCTCCGCCTGCGCCAACGCAACAGAACAACTTAAAAGTACAAACACCAAAAATAAACGTTTTGTCATTTCATCCTCCATTAAAGTAAATTCTGTTCAGCACCGGCACGATAAACACTTTTTTGAGGTTCTCTCGTAGCGGAAGGGACCTTCATCTAAACTTTGATATTTTGTTTGGTAAATACTCATGATGCTCTCTACGACTTCCATACTCGCTTCCATCCGCATATTATTTTTGCCCCCCTCCGTTTCAATGTCAAGGGTTTTCCCGTAAAATTGAAATGGAATATCGAAAAACAATCCATTATTATTCAAAAGTCAGATTCATGTCAAATTTGCCGTTGCGGGACGACCTTGCCCTGGAGTATCTGGATCAATTGCCGTACACTCCGTACCCGTTTCAGGAGGAAGCGATTTTGGGGTGGTTTTCTTCGAAACAGGGGATTCTCGTTTCCGCACCGACCGGAATGGGAAAAACGCTCATTGCCGAAGCGGGACTGTTTGAAGCCCTGAAAACCGGCACACGGGCCTACTACACCACGCCGCTGATCGCTTTGACCGAACAGAAGTATCGCGAACTTCAGGAGTCCGCGGTGCGTTGGGGGTTTGCCAAAAGCGATGTCGGACTGATCACCGGGAACCGGCGAGAAAATCCGGACGCCGGGATTCTCGTTGTTGTTGCGGAAATTCTCTTCAACCGGCTGTTGCATCAGAGCCGTTTCGAGGAAAACAAGCCCGTCGAACCGGAAAAGGCGAAAAAACGGGTCCTTGAGCTTGGGGGAAGTAAGGAATACTTGTCGCAGGCGTTTCGGTTCGATGACGTTTCCACTGTTGTGATGGACGAGTTTCATTCGTTCAATGATTACGAACGGGGCATCGTCTGGGAGTTCACGTTGGGACTGCTGCCGCTGCATGTTCGGACATTGTTGATCTCCGCAACGGTCGGCAATGCGTATGACTTTATCAGTTGGCTGCGGAACACGACCCGGCGCGATCTCACCTTGATTCAGACGGACGAACGCAAAGTGCCGCTGACCTACCGTTGGGTCGGTGACGAACTTCTGACAGAGCAGCTCGAAAAAATGGTGTATGAGGAACTGACTCCGGCACTTGTGTTTTGTTTCAACCGCGACGAATGCTGGACGGTTGCCGATCAGATCAAAGGCCGCGCCATCATCACGCCGGACCGGCAGAAAGTGATTTCCGATCTTCTCGACGGGCATGACTGGACCCAGGGGGCCGGTCCGAAAATCAGGCAATTGCTTCTTCGCGGTGTCGGAATCCATCATGCGGGAATCCTTCCAAAGTACCGCCGGATCATGGAGTCGCTTTTTCAGGAGAAGCTGCTTTCCCTCGCCGTTTGTACGGAGACGCTTGCCGCAGGAATCAATCTTCCGGCGAGGTCGGTGGTGCTGCCGAGTATTTTGAAGGGGCCGTCCGGCGAGAAAAAACTGGTCGAACCAAGTACCGCTCATCAGATTTTCGGCCGTGCCGGACGCCCTCAGTTTGATTCGCACGGTTATGTCTTTGTGCTGGCTCACGAGGATGACGTGAAGATCGCACGTTTCAAGCAAAAGTACGATCAGATTCCTGAGGATACGAAAGACCCGAAGCTTCGTGAAATGAAGAAGAAGCTCAAAAAGAAAATGCCGACACGCCGCACCACGGAACAATATTGGTCGGAAGGTCAGTTTGAGATGCTCCGCCGACTGCCGCCGGGACACCTGACCAGCCGCGGACATTTTCCATGGCGGCTTCTCGCTCACATGCTGGAATCCTCGCCGGATGTGTCATTGATCCGCCGACTGGTCGGCAACCGGCTGATGGGGCAGAAACGGCTTCAAGCGGGACAACGGCAGCTTGATCAGATGTTGATGACGCTCTGGCGCCGCGGTTTTGTGCGACTCGAACCGGACCCGGTGCTGTTCGGGTTTGAGCCGACCCAGACGGCACAACTCGAAGCGATGCGTGAAAAAAAGCGTAAGGAAAAGGAGGAGAGAAAAAACCGTCCGTTCGGCTTCGGTCTCTTTGAGGACGATTTTGTGCCGTCCGGTGTTGAAACGGACGACTCCGCGGAAACGGTTTCTCTGCCGAAGGAGGACGCACTCGAAAAGCAAATGTCGTACCATCCGGAATGGGCTTACGCCACGGACCGGCTCCCCGATTTGTTGAAATTTCGGGGCGTCAACCCGCTTTACGGCCTTTATCTGATTGATCAGCTTGGCATTGCCGACGGGGCGGAACGGATTCAGGCGTTTGAGAGTGTGCTGGAACTTCCGGGAAGCGTGGCGTCCTTTGTACGGGTTCCGCGGCAAGACACTTTACCGCCTGGACCGCTCGCGAGGAACCGGCTTGATCCGCTTTTGATGCAGCATGGTCTTGCCGTGCCGGAGGAATTGTCCCAGGAATCCAACCGTGAATACTGGGAGAAGATGAAGGAACAGGACCGGAATTTCGGCGAATATGAAGAGGATCGCGTTTTTGTGCTGACACTTGCCGAAAAGCTCTGGCGGTTGTTTGATTATGAAACGCCGGATGTCGAGATACGGACCAATTCCGTTTGGGCGGCGGGGGAAATCCTCGAATTCAGGGGAGACTTCAACAAGTACGTCACCGGCAAGGGGGTGCAGAAACAGGAAGGAATCATTTTCCGGCATCTTTTGCGGTTGATTCTGCTACTTGAAGAGTTCATGCCGTTCACACCGCCGGAAACCACCGCCGCGGAATGGGAGAGCCATTTGCGTGAAGTGTCGGACATTCTTACGCTATGCTGCCGTAAAGTTGATCCGGCCTGTACGGATGAGGTTATTGAATCCGCCCATAAGAAAAATGATGCGGCCGTGTGACTCTGGCAGCATGCTTCTGCACCGCAGTTGCCTTCGGCTTCAAGTTGGAAAGATTTTTCCAACTGATGCCGACCACACCGAAGGTGTTGGGAGGCTATCGCCCGCCGCGGCGTCGCGGTCGGGATGCAACGTCCGCACGTTGCCCGCTTGGACGTGTTTGTTGTCCATAGTCAGACCTTTCTTTGTAATGGTTTTGAAATAGGTTTTATCGCGGTTTCGTTTTGGTTTCGTGTAATTTCCGCTTGGTTTCATGGAATGGATGAATGGGCTGAAAGCCCATTTTAATTTAGCCCAATGCAGGCAAAGCCTGCGTTGGGTGTAATGGTTTATGCAATCTGCCCTGTCGGGGCAGTTTAAAATTGCGGTGATGATTTCTAAGCCGGTTTTGAGTGTCAGGAAGGCGGCGTTTCACCGCGGTATCTCTTCCGGCTCCGCTTTTCGTGCAGCGGTTTCAACACCGTTCGCGGCGGCACTGCCGACTGTTTTTGCTGCGTTTTTAACGCGGTTGAGTCCCCCCCAAATGTTGGATTTTTCCTCTACCGTTTGATCGTCCTGAACTTTTTGATTTTCTTCCGACATCAATAAATTTTGATAAAAAGGGTTTTGATAAAAAACAGAAAACCGTTTTCCGTTCGTTTGGACTTTGTTTAAAACGTTCCGGCATCGCCCGCGGTTTTAGAGAACGGTCTGAACATTGCCTGAACATTCCTTTGCCGATTGATGAAAACGGCTTTGTTCGGTTTGTCTAATCCTTTGAATTTGCCAATCGAACCGCCTGTCACCAAACCGCCCGCATCGTCTTCGTTTAACCGAAAACCGATGCACAGTTCGAAATTACTGACGTAACTCTTATAGACATTATTAAAGCGTTTCCAATTATCGACAAAGGCAAGAACAAACGAGCCGAGTTGCGGTCCTTCCTCAAGCAATGTTTTCAACGAATCCGCGGGACTTGCAACATCTGCTTTCTTCACGCCGAAAGTGTTCGCCGGGGGATAAAACAGCCGGGCATTATCAAGCGAGTCAATAAGGAACAGTGTCCGTTTGTTTTGCAAATCGTTTGTTAAATCCGCAATGTTGCAATCCCAGGTATGATCGTGAATTTCAATATTCCCGAATTCACTTAAATCGAGCGTTAACTCTTGCGGATAGGAATTGTAATAAATCACACGGTCGAAATTGTTTCTTTGCGAAATCGAAGACAACACCGAATGTAAAATTCCCTGTCGAATGACATCGTCAATTCCTACTGCGCAAAGATTGTTTCCCATTCGGCGTTCCCATTGGAAAGCAAACGGTTGAGCATCAAAATTGAGTTGTTCCCCGAGAACGATTTGCGAAGGAGCCGTGATAAAATTTCCGAACCATTGAGACGTCGGAATGACGGGCAGATGCGAACCGTTGAAAATTTTTGTATTCGCAATAAATCTTTTTTTCTGTGTCTGGCTTACGATATCATGCAGATGTTTCGCACAATCTTCTTTGTCCGCACACGGAATGTTAAACTTGCAGTTGCCCGATTTCTGTCCGCTCTGATTGTTGATAATGGCTTCAGGCGGACTTTTCAAATCCGCCGCTTCCCAATTGGACGTGGCAAGAATTAACGCGGAGTCCTCCTGATTGCACGCTAATGCAATGCGGCAGCCGATTTGACTGATCAACTGCCCGATTGATGTTGTCGATTGCAGACCTCGCAACGTTTGTGTCGCAAGTAAAACGTGAATTCCGAAAGCACGGCCTTGACGCAGAAGCGTGTTGAACCACGTATCCGCCTGCTTTGTGATGGTATCGTTGTCCTGAAACATCATTTGGAATTCGTCAATGATAAGCAAGACACGCGGAAGTTTATCGGCGGTCTTTTCCCGGTATTCTTTGAAGTCCCGCACATTGCATTGTTTGAAAAGCTCGGAACGGCGTTTCAATTCATCGGCTAAATGCGAAAGAACCGTGACTCCGTATTCCGTATCGCTTTCCGTTGCAACGAGTTTGATTTGCGGAGGGGTCGGATTCGCATAAACATTAAACTCTGTTCCCTGTTTGTAATCCAGCAGATAAACGTTAAGTTCCTCGGGCGAATAGCGGTCGAGGAATCCGTGAATTAAGACGTGCAATAAGTTGGACTTTCCCGAACCGGAACGACCGGCAAGCAAAACGTGATGTTCCGTATTGACTCCTCCAAGTTGCAGCGGAACTTCCTTTCCGTCGGAGGTCCAGCCGAGGGGAGCGGAAATCTCGTGAACGGATGTCCGGTCCAAACCGGATGCGGACCACATCTCCATCACCTTCTTGCTGTGCTTGTTGTACTGCGAATAAGCGGACTTGATACTATTGATGGCATTGTCCAATACGTGATAAGGCGGAAACGGTTCGTTCTCTTCCGTGACGTTCAATTTTTCCAACCGGAAACGGGACGGGGAATACAACTCCTCCATTCTCTGTCCGTTCTTTTCGAGTAACGGCGGAATTTCATACGCGGCACGTTCCGTCCGTTTCGGGTCGATTTTGGAATAGTCAATCGTAATGATCGGCAAAACTCCGCAGCGGGGACCGAATTCGATCAGACGTTTCAAATATAAAATACTCTTGTCGGAACACTGTTCGGGAAAACCGAAAAGGAAAAGCAATTGATACGGCAATGTCCTGTCGGGGTTTTCTTTGTTATAACGCGCCCAGTCCGACACATTGCCGTGAAAACGCTTTTGCACTAACTCGTTTGTATAATCGAACAACTCTTTCAGTGCCGACTCGGTTTCGTCCGAAACGGTAAGAAAATGTCTGTGCGGAACAATTTCTTTCACCTCGGCAAGCGGTAAAAACGGAGCGAGAGAACGTCCCATTTGCAGCGGGTCAATGACCGTCATTTCCAACATTCCGACAGGCAGGGTGAACAAAAGACGCAATAGCAACCGGTGAAACGGGGAAGAATCGGATGCTTCGTGATACTCGTCAAAGATCGGTTTGATCAACGGAAAATCAAGCAGATTCGGAACGGACGTCTGCCACTCTTTCTGAAGGAAACCGCCGGCAGGTAAAGTAATATGCAATAATCCGGACACCAACTCTTCCGACAGAGTGCCGGAAAAGTTAGGTCCTTTTTCGGCAATCCTGTCCAAAGACGGTTGAGAAGACCGGATTTCCGCCGCCATTCTTTGCAGCGTTTGAACAAATGTTTTCCAATCTTTCTGAAACTCTGCAAGAATTTCCTTTCGTTCCTGTGCCAGTTCGGTTTTTTTCCGTTGATGATTTTCTACGGCGGTGCGTTGTTTTTGTGCCTTTTTTTCTTCCGCGTTGCGGAGAGACGGTTTTGCTTTTTTACGAAGTTCTCCTTCGCCCATCTTCGTCAGTCTTTCGATTTCCTGCCCGATAGAGTTTTCATATTTGGACAATTCTTGCTGTTTATTTCCGATATTCTGTTGTTGCCGTTTGTCATTTCTTATTTGTTCTTGCTGTGAATCAATAATACCTCTTGATTTTGCCTTTTCAAGATTTGGGGCGACGACAAAACGGTAGAGACTATACAGTCCAACACATGATATTGGTATTACTAAAGGAGTTATGGCAAAGAAAGTACCTACGCTCTTTTCTAAGTGAGCACATATAGAAAGGAGTATCATAAAACAAATTGGAGTGAGACACCCGATCGCGCAGCCATATTTTTTTGCCTGTTTAACAACATTCCTTTTCTCTTCTGTTATGCCGGAATCTATATACCTGATTAGCGATTCACTTTTTGATATTAATTTTTGCTTTTCTCGAAGTCTTGATTCTATACGTTCCTGTTCCTGTCGGAAATCCTTTTGCTGCTTTGTGAGTTGCTCAAGTTTCCCCCTTAAAACCAGGATTTGATTTTTTAATGCGGTATCGAAGGAAAGCGAAGAGACGGATTTTTTTATTTGTTCATCAAGAGCTTTTACATCCTCCGCGAATTCCCTGTCGAACGATTTGATCTCATCCGCAAACTGTTTCTCTGAATTCGCTTTATTTGCTTCGATTTTGTCCAAATCTGCATACAACGAGGCAACCAGTTCATCCGCATCGACAATTTCGTTGTCAAGAGGGAGTAAGACGGAGAGTTCTTTTTCTTGAGCGTTCTTAGACATTTTGGTCATTACCTTACTTTTTACAATTGTTGCCATTGAAGCGGACAGGTCACCGAAAGACTGAAAATTCGATGCCGCTCCATGTTCTCTGATGACGGTAATTTTTGGGAGAGTGGTGACTCAAAGAGAGACATGCATTGCCTTCCGATATGTCGAAAATGTTGTTCCGTTCACGTTGTTCCGCTCACCAATTCCAGCAACCAACGGGAGCGGGTTCGTGGCTTTCGGGACGGCAGTCCCATCTGGGATCCAACGCCCTCGCGTTGGCCGCCGGAGGCATTTCATACGATGCTTTACGTTATCCGGTACATCATCTCATCTCTCTTTGTATCAGCACTCTCCTTTTTTGCAAGCGTGAACGGTTACCATTTCTTTTCTCTTTTCCTTACACAATTCCCCTGATTTCCATATGCAAAGATTCAAGGTTCATAAGCGAATTTTCCAATTCTTCGTGCATTAACACGAGTGCTTTCGTTTCGTTACGAACCGGCTCAAACAGGTCGTTGATCATTCGCATTCCGAATTCGTCACGCACGGATTCACGGAAACCATTTTCGGTGTTCAATAATTTTCTTAAAATTTCGTCAAACATTTTTTTCCTCCTTCGGTCAATGATTAAGTGAGAGAAGTATTCAAATACCCCCCTAACTCTTGTTCCGCTTTGGTGAGACGCCCGGTCTTTGCCTCAAAAACGCGGTCCATGTTAGTCAAATGGACACTTAAATCGACTTGTGTTTGCTCTTGCAGTTGTTTCACCTGGCAGAGCAATCGCTGCATCCCTTCCAGTTGCCGCTCCACTTTCATTCGGTATTCCATTGCTTTTCCGAGTTCAGCTCTTGCTTCATGCAATTCGTGTCTTGCTTGTGCCGCATTCGCCGCTTCGCCGTCGCAATTCGGGTAATGTGTACGGCCTTCTTCGTCTCTCCATACCTGTGCTTGACAAAAAGATAAAGCATCTTGTGCCGCCTCCGCTTTTTGTTCCGCTTGATGAACATGTTCCTGACACGATTGTTCGATTTGGACAGCCGTCTCGTATTTCGATTGATAATGCTGCACATCGGCATCGTATTCGGAGACAACCTGCTCTAACCGCTGCAATTCCCTTTGGGACGCATTTTCCAACTCCTCTCTTGCACTTAACAATGCCGAGACCGTCTCGTTAAAAATTTCGATCTGTTTTACATCTGCCTGTGACACATTACGCCCTTTATGTGGATAAGTATTCGTCCGCTTTACTTGCCAACACATTCAGATACAAAATCTGTTCGTGTACGGATGCGTGAAAACCGGCAATGTAGTTATTCAATTCTGCAACGGTCGCTTCAAATTGCTGTTTTTTAGTATCATTCCACGAACTGCAACCACGCACGGCACCGCCCATCTGCCCTACGGCTTCGGTAATTTTTATGGAACAGTCCGCTAACACACTGCCTAATGATCTCAATTCTTCCGGATTGACATAAACTTGGGACATCATTTTTCTCCTTGATTTTTGGGAACGTGAAAGGACCTTCCCGGCACATTGCCGGAAAGGAAAGTAAAACGGAGGTAAGCGTTCACGGGTTAATTTATTTGGTACGTCAAGATGAATTCGTGTTTTACGGTACCTAATCTTTTATGAACTTGTCTTTCAACGAATTGAACATCGTGACATAAACATCCAACGCTTTTTCGTTGTTTCCGGCTTCAAAGCATTGGACGCATTGACGGACTTTTACAAAAATATCCTTCAATATCGGAGACCGTTCGGCACAATGCTCAATTGCTTCAACAATCGCAGGGGCAACCCGATAGTATTCATCATACATCGCTTGACCATCGGGTAGTGAAAGCAAATACCGGTCCCGGAATTGCCGCATCCCGGTAAGTTCCCTGCAATCATCCGGTAATCCGGCATACTGAACGCAGGCAGTTGTAAGGAAACAACTACTGCCTTGGTAGTTCGGACAGCTATTCCAATTTGAAGCGGTTTGGCAATAATTGCGTACCTGAGAGTCTGATTGGAAAGTACCGTATCTTTTACAGTAGGCAGGACTTTCATAATAATAACAAGACATAACATTTCTCCTTTGCGGTCTTTCCCGCCGTCAAAATTTGGTTTATGTCATCCGTTTTAATCAATCATCGCAGTGGCCCGCATCATTATTGACACGATAAAACAACTACGTCCGAGTAATGACTCCGGCTAGCCCGACGTATCTCACGCCGCTATTACATAACTTATTTTTTAATGTGAAGTCCTAAACACCATAAGTTTCAAAATTGAATTTCTGGCAGGAAATACCGTGATTCTCTCTACGATTTAGTATGAACCAAGCCGGTACCGAATGTGTCATAAATACGGTCTCCAATCCGCATAAGCGATTCTGTTGCCGTAAGTCTTTCTGAAGTCTGACATCTCTGATGTCCTCCGTTAATGTAAAGGGTGTGTTGGTTGAAAAGGATGCTTTTAGAAGTTTCCTTTTCCGTATTTAGTTTCTTCTGGCACCTGCTCGCTCCAATGCGGCAATCACTTCGGGATTGGAATTATGCTTCTTCGCGAAGAACAGTGCCGTTAGGCCGTCTTTGTCTTTGGCGTTGACATCCGCGCCCGCTTGCACCAGCGCGGTAATCATTTCGGGATTGGAATTCTTTACCGCCGCGAGGAACAATGCCGTCATGCCGTCTTCTTCTCTGGCGTTGACATCCGCGCCCGCTTTCAGCAGCGCGGTAATCACTTCGGGATTGGGATTATTTCCCGCCGCGGAGAACAATGCCGTCCCGCCATATTCGTTTTTGGCGTTGACATCCGCGCCCGCCCGCACCAGCGCGGTAATCATTTCGGGATTAGGATTACTGTCCGCCGCGAAGAACAGTGCCGTCCAGCCGTCTTCGGTTTTGGCGTTGACATCCGCGCCCGCTTTCACCAGTGCGGTAATCACTTCGGGATTGGGATTCTTTCCCGCCGCGAAGAACAGTGCCGTCACGCCGTCTTTGGTTTTGGCGTTGACATCCGCGCCCGCCCGCACCAGCGCGGTAATCATTTCGGGATTGGGATTATTTCTCGCCGCGAGGAACAATGCCGTCATGCCGTCTTTGTCTTTGGCGTTGACATCCGCGCCCGCATTCACCAGCGCGGTCATCACTTCGGGATTGGAATTATTTCCCGCCGCAAGTAACAGTGCCGTCATGCCGCCTTTTTCTTTGGCATTGACATCCGCGCCCGCTTTCACCAGCGCGGTAATCATTTCGGGATTGGGATTAGATACTACCGCAACGATCAGTGCCGTCCAGCCGTTTTCGTGTTTGGCGTTGACATCCGCGCCCGCCAGCACCAGCGCGGTCATCACTTCAGGATTGGAATTCTTTCCCGCCGCGCTGAACAGTGCCGTCATGCCAGATTTGTTTTTGGCATTAACATCCGCGCCCGCTTTCACCAGCGAGGCAATCACTTCGGGATTGGAATTACTTTCTGCCGCGTAGTGCAGTACCGGTTGGCCCTCTTTGTCTTTGGCATTGACATCCGCGCCCGCTTTCACCAGCGCGGTAATCATTTCGGGATTAGGATTAAGCATCGCCGTAGCGATCAGTGCCGTCCAGCCGTTTTCGTGTTTGGCGTTGACATCCGCGCCCGCCCGCACCAGCGCGGTCATCACTTCAGGATTGGAATTCTTTCCCGCCGCGAGGAACAGTACCGTCATGCCAGATTTGTTTTTGGCATTAACATCCGCGCCCGCTTTCACCAATGCGGTAATCACTTCGGGATTGGAATTAC
Organism: Planctomycetaceae bacterium; assembly: GCA_031274255.1. Lineage (GTDB taxonomy): Bacteria > Planctomycetota > Planctomycetia > Pirellulales > Thermoguttaceae > WRMR01. Next base: position 14,461 of record JAISQK010000231.1, read on the forward strand.
TTTCTGCCGCGTAGTGCAGTACCGTTTTGCCGTCTTTGTTTTTGGCATTGACATCCGCGCCCGCCCGCACCAGCGCGGTAATCATTTCGGGATTGGAATTCCTCATCGCCGCGATGAACAGTGCCGTCCAGCCAAGTTGGTCTCTGGCGTTGACATCCGCACCCGCTTTCACCAGTGCGGCAATCACTTCGGGATTAGGATTATTCCCCGCCGCGAAGAATAGTGCCGTCTTACCATCTTTGTTTTTGGCGTTGACATCCGTGCCCGCTCCCACCAGCGAGGCAATCACTTCGGGATTGGAATTATACTGCGCCGCGAAGAACAGTGCCGTATTGCCATTTTCGTCTTTGGCGTTGACATCCGCGCCTTGGCGAATTGTCGCCCGGACTTCGGATAATGTCCCGTATCCGCAAATTTCTATAAATTTTTCAGAAAGCAGTGCCGCGGGGAAGACCAATCCCCTGACTTGATCGGCTGATGCGGATTGGCCGTCTTCCGTTTCAACCTGCGTTTGCGGCGTAACGAGACCTTGCGCAGCGAGGTTTTTGAGTTCTCTTGCGGCAATCGGACCTTGTTTTTGGCCTTGCGTGTCGTAGTAAAACCAATTTGCCATGGTTTTGTTTCCTTTTCTCCTGATTCGACGGAATGGTTTTGAAGCAGGTTTGATGAGTGGTCGGCTGTTACGGTTTCATTCCGTACGGAAGTTTTTGCGTTGAAAAAGATTTCGTTCGTGCCGGCTTCATCCGTTTGCGTCAAGAATCACGCGCATAGAAAAAGGGAGCACACGTTTATCATGCGTCTCGCCAGAAGGCTTCCAACGGCCCTACACACAGACGCGAAACGTCGCTCCCTGATTTAAAAGTAGCCGGTCTTCGCGCTCTTGTGTGTAAGTCTGTATGAAATACAGAAACCGCTCGCATTTTCCTGAAGAAAATACGATCCCGTCGCTTGAAACGTCGAGATATGTTGGAATTTTCTGGCGTTCAAGCATTGCGGACTAAACCGCATAACGTGCCATCCTAATAAAGAATTCCCTGACCGTCAATAGGCGGCATGAAAAAATTTCATAAATTTCAATATTTTCAGTAAAGACTGTAAAAATTCAAGGACTCCCAAAGAGCCGGCAGCGTGCGGACGCTGCACCCCGGTATGCCTTCGGCCTCAATGACCCGCTCCCGTTAGTCGCTGGAGTCAATCGGCGGAACAACGTGAAGCGGACAATAGGAAGCCGAAGGCCACCGCCCGTCGCGGCTCGTGACCGCTCACTCCATTCGGTTCGCCGCCAGTTGGAAAAATCTTTCCCGCTTGAAGCCGAAGGCAAGCCGGGATCCAACGCCCTCGCGTTGTCGGCGGGAAGAAATTTACCCGACTGACACAATAAAAAAGAAACAAAAATTTACAGACGCCCGAAAGGGCATAACAAAGAAAGGGACATGATCATGTCTTTAATCAGCGGACTTTTGGACAAAATCAAGGAAATCATTCAGACCGTCAATTATCAGGCGGTTGCGGCGGTGACGAAACCGGTCATCACCAAAGCCGTGTTTTACGGACTCGACCGGGTGAAGGCCAAAGTCGACGAGACGCCGAACGAGATTGACAACAAGCTGTTTTACCCTGTGTACAACGACATGAAAGACAACTGGGACGACTGGTTTGATGTGCTGCTCACCGCGGCCGGACTCGTCGCCGTCCCGCAGGGGCGGCATGCTGCTGCACCGCACATCGCAAGCGGTGAGAATACGTCAGGCGGAAACGACCGTATTGACGGCGAAGCGACCTATCTGCCCGCCTGCCTTGCCGCCGGACAAGCTCCGGAATCCGCCTGCAACGGTATCAAGGAACGGCTGGCGCAGAACCATTCCCGGTTTTTGAGCGACGCCTCGGAGCGTACCGGCGTCAGTATCGGGAGCCTCATCAGCATCATCATTCAATTTCTGCCGTTGATTTTGGGGTTCTTCAAATGAGGAAGGCAACGTGCCGTTGCATCGCAGTAGGAGCTGCCGCTCCGAAGCAATAACCCGCTCGTGTTACTCGCTGGAGTCCGCGAGCGGAACAAAAAGGGAAACAGGATTAAGCAAGAATAATGACGGATGTTTTTGAGTCGATGGAGAGGATGGCATGGAACGCGATGAAGTCGTTTGCCGGCGGCGGGAAGGAAGCGGTTTACAGGCAGGGTGAGACGGAGATTCCGATTCATGTTGTTTTGACCGCTCCGGTGCCGGAAGGGTTCGCGTTCGAGGATTTCCGGCTTTACAAGACGAGCCGGATCTTCGAGGCGGCGTGGCCGGAGTTCGGCGGAATCGTTCCGAAGGACGGGGACACGATCCTGCTGGACGGCGTGACGCACACCGTGCGGAAAACACAAAGCGGCCCGTGCTACGAACATGTCGGGTCGTATGGCGTGAGCGTGCAGATTCACACGTCTCTTCTTTACAGGTAAAGGAAGGTCTGCCAATGGAAATTGAACTGGAAGGATCTAATCTTGTGGTTGCCCAATTCATGGCGTTGCCGGACAAAGTCGCTTATGCGGTGAACCGTAACGCAGTGAAAAAGGCAAACAGCGTGGTTGCCATGACGTTAAGAGAGACCGTTCCGGTTGATACCGGAACATTGCAAAAGTCTATCGGCTCCGTTGTGCGCGGATACAAGGCCGGAAAAATCACGATCGGCATTACGGGGCCGAGAAACGAGTATTCGCAAAAGGTGGAAAAATGGCGTGATTATTCGGTGGGAAAAAAGGGAGGAAAATATCTTCATGTCGTGGAGTACATCGACAAACGGACCGGCAAGAAACGGACGAAACGGATGTACTATGTGTTGAGAACAAAAACGGTACGCCATTTGGAGGAAAAGAACCCCGCCGTGAAATATGCTCACCTGGTGGACGCCGGAACAAAAAAACGGTTCCATGCGTCGGGAAAGAGTACCGGGAGAACGGAAGGGCGGCATTTTTACCTTAAAACAAGATTGAAGGTGGAAGAACAGGTATTGAGCATTTATGCCGATGAAATCAAAAAGGCAATCGAATCCCTGTAGCCAACGTCAGGATTATATTATGAAAACCATATCGGAACATGCCCGCGAGGCGATCCTCGCGTTGAATCTGATTCCGGCGGAAGACGTCGGGATCCAGTCCGTGCTTGACTCGAGCTGGAACGGTACGCCGCCGCGGATACTGATTTCGGAAGGGGAAAACAATATCGAGGAATGCCAGTTCGGAGCGGTGGCCCAAACGACATTATTAACGATTTTCGGCTTGAGTGCCGACCGGGACACCGCGATCACGCTTTGCCGGCAGGCGGCGAAGGCCGCGTTTGCACGTATCGAATCGCTCGAACGGAAACCGGGATACGGCATCCTTGCCATCACAAGAGACGCCTCGCGTGTCGGGAACATTCCCGACAGCACGGAATTTGAAGCGTTCCGTTCGTTCCACGTCATTAACACAATCAATTTGTAATGCCAGGGGCGAATTCGCCCGAAAACAAGAGAAAGGACAGTAACATGCCGGACCCTGAAATTTATGATGTCATTGCCAGTCAGGGCTTTGATGCGCTGGTCTCGAAAGGGATTTACGCGATGCTTTTTCCGGTCACCCGCAACGAGACGACCGGCGATTTTGAAACCGACACCGCGACGAACCTGCTCAACGGCTATCCCGTCGGCGGAATCTCCGGAAGCGGCGATACCGCCGACTCGGAGGAATTCCAGGATCAGCTTATGGGCGGCGTCAACAAATGTTTCATTTCCGGGGCGATCGACCCCGGCGACATTTCGTTCAACACCTATTACAGCCTTTCCAAAGGCCGTCCGAAAATCCAGTCCATCAAGCATTCGCGGGTGATCACGCCGCAATTTGTTCTGATGCTTGCCGTCACCACGGACGACGAGGACATGCTGCAAGGCTGGTTTGCCGCGGGCGTGAACTATTCCGGAGGCGGCGAAATCAAGGGGGACAACGGCAAGATCATCGGGTCCAGCCTGAAGTTCAAAGTCACCGGCATGGTGAAGGCGGGGTCGGAGGAGGTCGGGCTGATCGACAAGTCGCTCTACGGACCGCTCCCCGCCTACATCGACTTCGTCTAGCCGGGCTTTAGGCGATAGGCTGTAGACATTAGGCTTCCAGTGGATACCAGTGAGCAGCGCGAACGGGTTCATGGCTTTCGGAGCGGTAGCTCCATCCGCCCGCCGGGGCTTCCCGGCTGCGGTGCAGCGTGCCACGCTGCTTTTTAACGAATGAACAATCATTGAAAGGAACGTATGAAATGGGAATTTTAACACGTGAAGCGGCCATGCGGTCGGAGAAACTTGCCATGGTCGAGGTCGATGTGACCGAATGGGGACCGGTGGAGTCCAACACCGGCGAGCATAAAAAGACGTCCGTTTTCGTCCGGGAACTCACCGGACGCGAAAAAGACGCCTTTGAATCGGGGCTGGTGACGATCAAAGGCCGGAAACAGAAATTGCACCTTGAAGACATGCGGGCACGGATGGCCGTGCTGGTCTGTTG
>JAISQK010000353.1 GCA_031274255.1 Planctomycetaceae bacterium
GCGTGGTATCAGAGCAAGTCCATTGGGGTTCTCGCACATCGCGAACCGGACAAGACACTGTTTTCGCCGAAACTGGTGGATTTACTGACCGATTGTTTTGTCCGGCTCAAACCGCTTTACGATTTTCTCTGGCAGGCAACAATGCTGTGAATGTTTGCGTGAAATCCCCGGCAAAGCGTGCACTATTGATATTAAACACGACAACAGCAATCCCCGCCGTCATTGGGGACGATCGACCGGACGCCCCAAGGTTGTTTCGCAAAAAGAATTCATGGCAGCTCTCTCTGTCTATTCGGCACACAGTCACTGAACGGTTTTGGTCACTTCTCAGAAAACCGCTTGATCTCTTATGGAGGCAAACATGCTCAATATCCTCACACTTCAAAGATGTCGGAGAAATGTTCGCTCGACGTGTCCACAATCCGCAGACGTTGAGCCAGCACACGCAGCCGCGGATCGTCGCGGAGACTTCCGAAACGGCTCATGTCGTCCAGCTTGAGCGGCTGATGTGTCACCAAAATCAGATCGGTGTTCGGTTCAATCGCGGTCAACATTTCCAGCAGCATCCCCGCAAGACAATCCTGCGACGGCGTCTCCAGCACGGCAAGACGGTCAAAAATCTGTTCAAGTAACGGTGTCGCGGCCGGACCATGAAGAATCTCATACTTTTTATTATACGTGCCGAAAAGAAGGTTACATCCGCCGCGGCGGATCACTTCCGCGGCAAGCGTCGCCGTAAAACTGACCGCCAGTTCGACATTTTCCTGATATTTCCTTACGGTTGCAGGGAACAAATCATCCCCGCTGTTGGTCCGGAACAAATCCAGCAAAATGGCCGTGTCACGGTTTTGATGCTGCTCGAACTGTTTCACGACAAGTTTGTCAAGTTTGGCCGATTTCCGCCAGTGAATCCATCGTTTGGCGTCACCGTGCTGCCAGTGACGCACGCCGAGAAATTCGCCGGAAACGCGGCTCGGTATGTAACGTCTCCGATGCTGATTTTCCACCGCTTCATGCTGCCTCGTCAGCCAGGACGCGGACAATTTTCCGATTCGCGGCAAAACAAGGAGTTCCGCCGATTCTCCGATCCGTTTCGCACTCTGAAAAAAACCGCAAGGAAACCGTGTCGAAAGCGTCAATTGACGGAAACGGTAGAGTCCCCGATGCGGCAGGCGTCCGATGTAGTTCTTCCTGCGATACTCTCCCGGCTCCGCATATTCAAAGTAAACCGCCGGATGTTGCGCCGGTTGATTCTGCCCCAAAAAGGAGGTCACGGTTTCGATGTGATCCTCGGCAACAATCGACCAGGAAGAATACTTGGTCCGCGGATTGATCAGCTCCACTTGAACAACAAAAGTGTCGCCGGCATGAACACGCGCCGGGGTCTGACGTTGGATTGTCAGTTGAAAAAGCGTCCGGCGTCCCATCCGCCACGCGAGAAAAAGCGGACAAATCAAAAGTGAGGCAAAAAGGAGCATCGGATTCACCTGTCGCAAAATTGCGGCGGAAAAAACAATTAAAACCGAAACAAGATAGTAGACACCTTCCCGACATATCGTTGTGTTCGTTCTGGAACCATTTTTCTTTTTTTGCATAACCACTCTCTATTCACATCACGGGGAAATTGTCCGACTCTTTTTCCGATTCTCCTTCCATTGTCGTGAAATCGACCTGAAAAGTCAATGATTCTCACAGAGGATTCCTCCTCATTTTTCTCATGGAATTTCTCTAACAATCGGATATTTCAAGGAAAACGGAATCATTGCTGTTTTAATAAGGTTTCAGGGAAATTTCAACTGGCGACAGGTTTTCCCCCATCCGAAACGGCATGGACAGGAATTTGAGCGGGAACGAAAAAATTCTTGAAAAATCTGTTATCTCAAGGAGAGAAGGAGTTAAGAAAAGTCGGAAATCGAACAAAAAAACAGAAGTCCGAAATGGATTTGACATCGTCCCGGCAACGTGTACAATGCCCATGAAACAACGCAAGACGCATCATTTTGAGCCGTAAAAATACGAGGGTTGGCAATTTTTCACTATTCCCGCTGAGTGTAAGGAAAAAGGCGTTTTTTCTGCAAAAATTCGGATGTCTGATGGAACGAAATCTGTTTCATAAAGAACATTAAAATGGAAAGATTGCAGAATCAACATAAGATAACGGCTTTAACGTCTCTTAAACGATAATTCCGTAAATAATCATGCCATTTATTTTACGGGGGTGAAATACCCGATGATGAACAGGTTGTTTTTATACGGCCAGGGAAATAAGTACATTAAAAGGACGCAATGTGAGTCTATCGGACGCGAACATCAAACATGATATCCTCAAAGAGATTGTTTCTCTGATTGGAGAAACACGCTTCGGGATGTGGTTCGGTGCTGCTCCGGAATTGGTGCTGACCCCTTCGCGAGTACAAATCTGTGTCGAAAATTCTTTTTCTGCGGAGTGGATTCGTCAGCATTTTTCGACGCAAATTCAAAAAGCGGTTTCTGTGGTGTTGGGAAAGAAAATGGATTGGGAAATCATTGCCGAACATGCGGTCCATCTCCCCGTCGGGACAAACCGTCTTGATACGAACGGCAATCAAGCTCAAGTGAATACGGATGCGGAAAATCGTCAGGCGGATGTCAGTAAGAAGAGGCGGATATCGGCCAAGTCAAAAGCCGGACAGCAGCAGGGAACGACCTTTCGGAGTCTTTTGCCGGGAGCCGGTTTATATGAAAGAACAGTACGGAAAACACAATCCCCCAAAGTTCAGCCGCCGCGTCTCCCGGTCGTGCGGAAGCAGCTTTCGCCTCCTGTTGCGGAATGTCCGCCGCAAAAGCCTCTGTCTCCGGCACGGACATCCAACACGGTGGAACAACGGACTCCGCCAGCCGAAAATCATGTGCGAAATTCCAATAACGCAGGAACAGTGCGGAATACTCCGTCTCTCCAAGTACAGACGTTGGACAATTTCGTGGAAGGCACATCAAATCAACTGGCGGTACGTGCGGCGGAATTGGCGGTACGGTATCCCGGAAAGATTTCGCCGATTTATATTTACGGTTCCACGAGTGTCGGCAAAACGCATTTGCTGGAAGCGGTTAAAAATCAATTTCGACGCCATCCCAAAATCAAGCCGCCGTTGTATTTGACGGCAGAACAATTCACCACGGCTTTCATCGAAGGGCTGCGGCAAGGAATTCCGCTTTTCCGTAACAAATTCCGTGACATTTCGGTGCTGCTCCTTGATGACATCCAGTTTTTCGCAGGAAAAGAATCAACCCAAACGGAGTTTTTCCGCACGATCGAAACGCTCAAAAAACAGGGAGTGCAGATAGTGCTGACCGGAAACCGTTCGCTCGCCGACCTCGGAAGTGTTCTTAAGCCGGAAATTATCACGCGGCTGGAAGCGGGAATGGAGTGCGAAATTCATTCTCCCGAACGGGAAACTCTTCTTGGAATTTTTCGTCAGATGGTGACGGCGCGAAATCTTCCGATTTCCGATGACGTTTGCCGATTTGTCGTGTCGCGGTTGACGACCCATGCAAGGCAGCTTTCCGGGGCGCTCAACCGGCTCCATGCGGTTTTGCTGACGGCAGGAACTCCGATGACCGTCACCGCAGCGGAGAATGCTTTGCAGGATTTGATCCGAAACAATATTAAATCCGTAAAGATGCAGGATATAGAGAAAGCCGTCTGCGAAACATTCCAACTGGGAAGCCACTCCCTGCAGTCGAAATCGCGCACAAAAAAGGTGAGCCATCCGCGGATGCTTGCCATGTGGCTCGCACGGAAATACACACGGTCGGCTCTTTCGGAAATTGGCCAGTATTTCGGCGACAGAAGTCACAGCACTGTGGTTTCGGCGCAAAAAAAGGTCGATCAGTGGCTTGCGGAAAATGCGGAAATGGACACCTCTGAATTTTCGGATTCCGTCTCTGAAATCATCAAAAAAGTGGAAAATATTCTTCAATTGGGGTGATGATGTTAAAATACAAAAAACAGTCAATCTATACATTCCCAAATTGATGTTTTCCTGATTTTCAAAAATGGTTATAATTCAAGCGGTTTTTTCGAGTGAGGAAACCGTATTAAGTTTAGCGGTAAAAATGGCGATAATGCCTTTATTCACATTGGAGATCCTATTAATGCGGCTTCGGATGTTGAAAGAATTTTGTCAGCATTTTGTATTGAAACAATCGTCGGTATCAAGGATGAACCGGACAACATTTATTTTTTTATCGCTTTTTTCGATCATTCTCTGTCTTGCAGGAATTTTCCGGTATGGTCACGGAGTTTCGGCCAATCACCAGACGGTTCCACCTGTACAAATGACGCAAAACCGCAAGTCGGAGCCGTCAGAAGAAATCCGTTTTCTCACCAATTACAACGAAGCTCGAAATGCCGCTCACGAGGAAAACAAACCGATTCTTCTGTTTTTCACGACGCCGACCTGTGTTTTCAGCAAACGGATGCTTGACACCACTTTCCGCAATCCTGAAGTTTGTGAGCTTTTGGAAAAATTCATTTTGGTAAGGATTGATTTGACAAGTAATGCGTCACTGTGGCAGGAATTTCATATTGAATCTTCACCTACGATTCAATTTGTTTCCTCCAACGGGATTCTTCTTCATCGGCTCAGCGGCGAAACCAAGCCGGAACTGTTGATGGTTCAGTTGAACAATACCCTCCACGCTCTTTCCGCCCGCCGTTCGGATAACGGCACCGTAACGCGGTAACTCTTTTGGTACCGGCGATTTTTGCTATAATGGGTCGAGTGTGTCTTCTTTTGGATTTTGCAAACTCTCTGTCATTTTTGCTTTTTCTCTATTTTATCAAGATGCGACTCGATCTGACTTATGGAGCCTACCGCGTTCTGACCGAATCGGCGCGGGAATCGGCGATCAATTCGGCACGGGTGTTGCTGCATCTGCTTGACGAGCCGGAATGCCGGGCGGCGTGCTGGCTTCTGGAGTATGGAATTTCACCGGAGAGGGTTGCCGCGGCACTTGAAATTCCTCTGACCGAAAAGCCGGCGGACGCTTTCGATATGTACCGGTGTTTCCTTGAAGAAGAGTTCGTGACGGTCGGTGCGTTCACTCCTTCGTTGGGAGAATCCATTGAAGCGGCAAAACAAAGGTGCTGCCGGATGTCTCCCCAGTCGTCTTTGGCGACAGAACATCTTTTGTTTGCCTTGACGTTGGGAAATGACGAAACATCCCGGTTTCTGAAGGCTCACAATATTGACGCGGCGACGCTTTATCACCGGATTACGGCCGTTTCCGAAAGGACATTTCCTGAAGAGACCTTGCCGCCTTTGCCATTGACGAATTTTGCCGAATCCCATGATTCTTCCCCGGAATCAACAACATCAGATGCCGCTGTCTACCGGATTCTTGACGCGGCGGCAAATCGAGCCGTTGAAGGAATCCGCGTGATTGAAGATTACGTCCGGTTTGTGCGGAATGACGGTTTTCTCTCACAAAAAACGAAAAATCTCCGGCACGAGCTTGTTACCGCTCTCAAAAGGCTTCCTGAACAGAGACTTCTGACATTCCGCAACACCGAAGGGGACATCGGAACAGCGATTTCCGGAAAAAACGAGTACCGCCGCCGCACGGCCGCCGATGTGCTCCGGGCCAATTTTTCACGTTTTCAGGAGTCGCTCCGTTCGCTTGAGGAGTTCGGAAAAGTGGTTCAACCGGATTTTGCCCGCGCGGCGGAAGGGATTCGGTATCAATCCTACACCCTGGAAAAAGCTCTTTTCCATGGCATGACGTTCAATAAGCGGCTGGAAACGGCAAGACTGTATGTTCTGATTGACGCCCGGAATTCCGTAGCGGAGTTTCAGCGTCTTGTCGAGACAATCATTGCAGGCGGTGCGGACATTCTTCAGTTGCGTGAAAAAAAAGTCTGTGACCGTGTGCTTTGGGAGCGGGCTAAACTTGCGAGACAACTCACGGCCGGTACGGACACACTGCTGATCATCAATGACCGTCCGGACATTGCCAAGCTTGTGTTCGCGGACGGGGTTCACCTCGGGCAAGAGGAAATTCCGGTCAGTGAAGCACGAACGCTTATCGGACCGGATAAAATCATCGGACTTTCCACGCATTCGCTCGCTCAGGCTCAAGAGGCTCTTCTTCAGGGAGCGGACTACATCGGTGTCGGACCGGTTTTTCCGTCGCGGACGAAATTGTTCGACGCCTTCCCCGGACTGAAACTTTTACAGGAAGCCGCTTCGGAAATCATGCTTCCCGCTTTTGCGATCGGCGGAATCACACCGGAAAATTGCGGCCGTGTTCTTGCGGCTGGAATCAAACGTTTTGCTGTTCAATCGGCTGTGACGGAATCGGACGATCCGGAGGCGGTGCTCCGTCTGTTGAAACAAAAAATTGCATTTGATGCCGGCATGTGATAGAATATTATCATGGAGTCGGCATGTTCTGCGGATACCGTTTTTGGGAAGAGCAATTTTTTGGAAAAGACAGATGAAACATTCATTGACCTTATTGGGATTGGCTTTACTTTTTACCGTTCCGCCCCTCTCCGCACAGGACCAGCAAAACCCGATGCGGCAGGCCGCGTCGGAAAGTGCTGTTGCCGCTTTGCTTCAGGACAATCCTCAAGCAAAGTATTTCTGCTTTACGGAAAACCGGACCCATGAGATTCAGTCGCCGTCCATTCTTCCCTCACGCTGGGCGGAACGCTCCTCGGCACGGCGTCTTCTGTTTGACGAAACCTGTGCGCCGGGCGAGTTTTACACGTGGCAAATCGGGCTTTACGCTCCTTGGGAAACGGTCCAAGATGTCCGCATGACCTTCTCCGATTTGACCGGTGCCGACGGCAAAACGATTCCCGCTTCGGCATTGCGGTGCTTCCCTCTCGGCGGAATGGATTCGCGCGGCAAGCCTTTCACCAAACGGGTTGATGTTGAAAAAGGGAAAGTGCAGGCATTCTGGATCGGGATTGATGTTGCCGAAGATTGCCTCGGAACATACCAAGGTCAAGTGAGTGTCGCCCCGCAAGGCTTGCCGGTGACAGAGCTTGCCGTCCGTCTTACGGTCGAAGGCGATCCGGTTCCGCATCACGGCGACGATGAAGGCTTCCGTAAATCCCGGCTTCGCTGGCTGGATTCTACGGCGGGTGCCGCCGAGACTCCGACCGCTCCCTATATTCCCATCACCCTTGACGGGCAAACCATTCACACTCTCGGCGGTACGGTGGAACTTGCCGACAGCGGTTTGCCCCGGCAAATCACGACCTGTTACGATCAAAGTCTTCAACGGGACAAAACCGTGTCCAATCCGGTATTAAGCGGTGAAGTTGCGTTTCTCATTGAAACCGGACAGGGAATCGAAAAACTTGACCCTGCCGGATTGGAGATCACACGAAGCAGTGCGTCGGATGTCCTTTGGCAAGCCCGGCGGCAAAGCGAAAATTTTGATGTCCTCTGCGAGGGGGAAATGGAGTTTGACGGCTTTGCCGAGTACCGGATTTCCGTGACCGCCAAAAAAGATGTTACCGTCAAAGACATCCGCCTGGAAGTTCCTTACACGGAATATGCTTCGAAATACCTGATGGGGCTGGGAAGGAAAGGCGGTCTGTTGCCGGCGCTTCCTGTGAATTGGAAGTGGGACATCAACAAACATCAGGACAAACTCTGGATGGGAAACGTCAATGCCGGTTGGAATATCAAATGGAAGGATGAAAACTACGTTCGGCCTCTGGTGAATGTCTATTACAATCTTGGAAAAATCAAGGAGCCGGTCTCGTGGGGCAATCACGGAAAAGGAGGCGTAACGGTTTCGCAGGTTTCCGGCAGGACGGTTCAGGTCCAAGCGTACAGCGGCGAGCGTTCCCTCACGAAAGGAACAACGCTGCACTTTGATATGGAGACGCTTATCACACCGGTCAAGCCGTACAACCTTGCCGCGTTATCGCAGAACCGGATTTATCACGGTGCCTCGGCGGAGACCTCGAAGGATCTTTCGCAAGCCAAAACGGCGGGGGCAAATTACATCACGATTCATCATGCCAGGGATATTTACCCGTACATCAATTACCCTTATTCCGACGCGTCCAGTCCCGACCTGAAAAAATTCATTGAGGAGGCTCATCGGGAAAATCTCGGCGTCCGTGTCTATTACACCACGCGGGAACTGACCGTTAAAATTCCCGAACTCTGGGCGTTAAAAAGTCTGGGCGGCGAAGTGATTTTTGACGGTCCCGGCAAGGATTCCCGAACATTACTTCATCCGGGCGGACCGCATCCCTGGCTGCTGGAGAACCTCGTTGATCATTTTATTCCGGCGTGGCATACTCAAATTCATGCCGGAAAATTCCAGGGGGAAACCGATCTCTCCGTTCTGACAACGCCGGATTCCCGATGGAACAATTTCTATCTCGGCGGACTGGACTGGATGGTCAACCGCATCGGATTGGACGGCGTTTATATTGACGACAGTGCGTTAGACCGCAAAACGTTGCAGCGGGGCCGCAGGATTCTCGACGCCGACGGCAAGCGGCGGCTGATCGACATTCATTCGTGGAATCACATGAACGGCCACGCGGGTTTTGTCAGTTCGGTGCATATTTATTTGGAGTTACTGCCGTATACGGACCGGACATGGTTCGGGGAAGGCTTTGGTGATGAGAATTCTTTGGATTTCTGGATGGTGGAAATGTCGGGAATCCCTTTCGGACTGACGAGCGAGATGCTGGATGCGCGGAATCCGTTCCGGGGAATGGTCTATGGAATGTTGCCGCGGGCCGGATGGAACAACGATCCGGTGCCGTTATGGAAACTTTGGGAGGAATTCGGCATGAAAGACGCACGGATACGGGGATACTGGGACGAACGATGCCCGGTCAAAACCGGTGAAGAGAGTTTGCCGGCGACGGTCTATCTGAACGGAGACAAGGCATTGGTTGTTGTCGCCAACTGGACGAATCAGCCGAAAAAGGGAAAACTGACCATCAACGAAAAAGGGTTAGGGTTCACGCCTTCTCATGTTTCGCTTCCGCAGATCGAACGTGTCCAATCGGGAAAGTCCTTCGATTCAAGCGAACCGTTTGAAATCATGGAACGCGGCGGACTGATTCTCCTGATGGAAAAATGACGGTTTTAATCGCGGCACTTTTCAGGAAAGGACGAGAGTCCGTTCTCCCTTCCGTAACTCACTCCATTTCAATCAACCTATTAACAAACAAAATAGGAGTATTTGTTCAAAAGTAGCATTATGATCACTCAATGTTGAGTGAAATATTTTTGCACAGTACTCGTTAACAAAAAGGAAAGTAACAATGAAAACCTGTTTCAAGTTCACGACGTGGACATTCGTCGTATTCGCCCTTTCGTTTCCGTTTGTTTCGGCTCAATCCGAAACAAAAGAGAATGGGAAAATCAGCTCCCTTGACGACGCAAAAACAATTGCAGATGTTGACAAGTACATCGCAAATGTCCAAGCAAAATCAAGGTCTCTCGACTCCATCAGTAACGAGGAAGAGAGAAGGAATGCCACAGCAAAATATCTTACCGAATGGGGGGAAGCCTTTATCAAAGGGGGTGAAAAAATCATCTCACTCACGGACGATCCCGCTCAACAGGAAGAGGGGGTTCGGAAAAAAATACAAGGATTGAGATATCTCCAGATGTCTGAGAGTATGAGTGGTCTTGCCGACCCCGACGCATCAAAATCTTCGCAACAGTTGGAAACATATCTTGAGGAATTGGCGAAAGAGGGAAAATATAAGGCCGTTGTCAATCAGGAACGTTACACGAACTTGTTTCTAATGAAGGCAAGTAATGACCTGTGGAGCAATTTGACATTGGAAAATGTTGCCCGGTACGTTCAAGAAGCCAAAAAATGGGCGAATACCGAGGGGATCGGACCGGCGGGGCCGTTCTTGATTATTTTAGAAGCCGTCGCAACACCGAAGGCTTCAAAACTTGATCCTGAGATTGTGAAAAAAACGGCGGATGAAATTCTTGCCTTTGTTCGTTCCGATGAACTCAAAGTTTCGGAAGAGAAAAAGAAGGAAGCCATTCTGCTAATTGAAGGATTTCAAAAACGGCTTTTGGGTTCGAATCCTGAATTGTACGGAAAAACGCTTGACGATCAGGATTTTGACTGGAACAAATTACGCGGCAAATATGTTCTCATTAAATTTACCGCGTCATGGTGCGGTCCTTGCAAAGGCGAGATTCCGTTCATGCGCAAAGCATATGAAAAATATCACGACAAAGGATTTGAGATCGTCTCGGTTTATGTTTGGGACACACGGGATGCGACAAAAAAAGTGGTTGAAGAGGAAATGTTGAATTGGATCATTCTGTCGGAGGAATTGACGGAAAAGGCAGGCTTGCCCAAACAAGGAACGGGGTATGCTATTCAAGGCGTTCCGACAATGATCCTCGTTGATAAAGACGGTAAAATCATTTCAACAACCGTCCGCGGCGAAGAACTGGAAAAAACGCTGGCGAAACTGTTCGGCGAAACCGACCCGAAAAATCAGGATCAAACCTCCGATTAACACCGCTAAAAAATAAGAAAAATTTCGTTCCGTTGGTACGGTCGTTACGCCGCACCGACGGGAAATCTCATGACGAAAAATTTTTATGAGTTCATCAGATCAATCTTATTTGCGTTTTTGTTTGTTCCTGCGGAACAGGCCGTTTTTGAGAGGAATTGATGAAACGGGGGTTTTGCTTTTTGATCCAAGGCGGCATGATTCGGCTTTTGATGCGCCGTGATATTTGCTTTGTAACCAGAATATTTACTGGAAAACGAAGATATTTGCTGGAAAACCGTGAAAATCGTCCGGTTTTGAGATTGGCATGGTAATTGCATATAAAGACTGCATAGAAAGATCGTTTCGTTTGTTGATTTCCATGTCCCACTTTTCACTCAAGGAGATTTTGACCATGACACGTTTGTTCCGCATCAGATTTTTTTGTAAGAAGACTTTTCGTTCTGTTAAAATAGGGGGGGGGGGGCTGTCTGCATAAGAAGCGTCACGCTTTCACTCTCGTGGAGCTTCTTGTCGTCATCGCAATCATCGGGCTATTGATTGCACTTCTGTTGCCTGCCGTTCAAGCCGCCCGCGAAGCCGCAAGGCGGATGCAGTGTACCAATCATCTCAAACAACAAGGGCTGGCTGTCCACAACTTCCACGACGCACGGCAAGGTTTACCTCCCTTTCACATCGGTGCACAATATCTAGGGTCAGGTACAGGTGAACAAGGTTTCCTTTCGTTTTTTGGGTTACTTTATCCCTACATTGAACAACAGGCACTTTACGATTTAATACAATCGGCAGAAGATGGTTCAAAAAAAGGTTTTCAAGTTCCTTTGACCGAAACCTGGTGGCAAACTCTGACAAAAGAGCAGCAAGAAGGTTTTTCCTTATCAACTTATCAATGTCCTTCCAGACGAAGCGGAACGCATGTCAAAGAGATAACATTTGTGAGTAGAGGACCAGGATCAGGACCGTTAGGAGATTATGCTGTTGTCGTGGCTTCGCGTGGGAGCAACATGGCAGAACAGATTGAGGCTGGTTATATGACTTATACAATAGGAGCTTCATACGATCTTATGACTAATCAAGTGCCTCCATACAAAGATCGTATTGCGAGTCCGATTAGGCGTGCTCGTCACAGTGTCGAGGGAACAACAACTGCGGCGGGCGATCCAAACACATGGTTGCCGCGGGACGATTTTGCTTTCATTTCGGATGGATTGAGTAATCAATTAGTGGTCGGTGAAAAATTTGTACGATCCGACAAGTTAAATGTATGCGATATAACTGCCACTACAAGTACCTGGAAAATGTTTGATTGCCCTTATCTTTCTGCTGAAGCGTACGGATCCTTTTCTGTTGGGCGTGATATTTATGCGTATTATACGTCTGAGGTTATAGCAAGAAATCCTAATAGCGGTTCTGAATCTGGTAATACAAGTGCCTTTTTATATGGAGGAGTTCCATCCTTTGGCAGTAATCACCCCGGTATTGTAAATTTTCTTGTCGGTGATGGTTCCGTGCGGTCCGTTTCGTCAACGACATCAAACGAAATTCTGCGCTATTTGGGCGATGCCCGTGACGGGAATTCTGTCTCCATTCCGTAACTCACCCCATTTCAATCAACCAATCCAATTTCTGAGTATTTGTTCATCAATAAACATTATGATCACTCAATGTTGAGTGAAATATTTTTGCACAGTACTCATTAACAAAAAGGAAAGTAACAATGAAAACCTGTTTCAAGTTCATGACGTGGACATTCGCCGTATTCGCCCTTTCCCTTCCGTTTGCTTCGGCTCAATCCGAAACAAAAGAGAACGGGGAAATCAACTCCGTTGATGACGCAAAAACAATTGCGGAAGTGGACAAGTACATCGCAAATGTACGATTAAAATCAAAGTCCCTTTCTTCCATCAGTAACGAAGAAGAGAAAAAGAACGCGACAGTAAAATATCTCACCGAATTAGGTGAAGCATTGCTCAAAGGGGGTGAAAAAATCATCTCACTCACTGACGATCCCGCTCAACAAAAAGAAGGCATTCAGAAAAAAATACAAGGACTTAAATATCTCCAAAAAACTCAAGAGTTGGAAAAATATCTTGAGGAGTTGGCGAAAGAGGGAAAATTTAAATCCATCGTCAATCAGGAACGTTACACAAACTTGTTTCAACGTAAAGCAGATAAGGAACTACGTGAGAATTTTACGTTGGAAAATTTTGCCCAATATTTTCAAGAAGCCAAAAAATGGGCGAATACCGAAGGGATTGAGCCAGCACGTCCGTTATTGGTTATTTTAAATGTAGCCGTAACATCAAAGGCGTTGGAACTTGACCCGGAGATTACGAAAAAAACGATTGATGATATTATTTCGTTTGTCAATTCCGATGAACTTAAAGTTTCAGAAGAGAAAAAGAAAGAAATCATCGGACAAATTGAAGAATTTCAATTTCGACAAACGGGTAAGGAGTTACGAGAAAATTTTACGTTGGAAAATTTTGCTCGGTACTTTCAAGAAGCTAAAAAATTGGCGCATGCCCCAACTAATCCGTTGTTGGTCATTTTGGAAACCGCCGCAACACCGAAGGCTTTGGAACTTGACCCGGAGATCGTGAAAAAAACGGCGGATGAAATTCTTGCCTTTGTCCGTTCCGACGAACTGAAAATTTCGGAAGAGAAAAAGAAGGAAGTCATTTTGCAAATTGAAGGATTTCAAAAACGGCTTTTAGGGTCGAATCCTGAATTGTACGGAAAAACGCTTGACGGTCAGGATTTTGATTGGGGCAAATTGCGCGGCAAATATGTTCTCATTAAATTTACCGCGTCATGGTGCGGTCC
>JAISQK010000060.1 GCA_031274255.1 Planctomycetaceae bacterium
TTTTTCGGAAGTCCATCCTGACGGCACCACACGCCAACCATCAAACATTACGGCATCCGGTTAAACATATTTTTGCTGAACGCGGGTCAGGTCGGAACCTGTCACATACGCTCCCTGCAACCGAACGGTCGGGATGCTTCCTCCGGCGAGCATGTCCCCGTTGCCTAAAAGACATTCCGCTCCAACTTCATCGAGAATCACCTTACTGTTCGTACCGCTGAGCACTTTCATGGCGATCCGAAGCGGAAGATTCGACTTGATGACACTGTCCACCACTTTGACGGTCGGCTGCTGCGTGGCGAGAATCAGATGCAAACCGGAGGCACGGCCTTTTTGACCGATTCGCTTGATGAACCTCTCGAGATGTTCTTTTGTCTTTTTCTCACTGATCATGTCCGCGTATTCATCAATCACCACCACGTCACGCGGCAACAGGAGTTCCGTATGCCGTTGATTGTACTTTTCAAGCGAGTCCACTTTTTCTTTCGCAAAAAGACGGTACCGCTGTTCCATTTCCTCAACGAGAACGGAAAGCCGATCCAATGTTTCCTCGTTTTCCATGATGACATGTCCGTAAAGTGTCGGAAAATTCTCGAAACTTGCAAACGTCACCCGTTTCGGGTCCACCAGCGTGAAACGAACGGCTTCTTTAGGAGCGGTGATGGTGAGCGCCATGACAATGGATTGCAATAGAATACTTTTTCCGCTTCCGGTGGTTCCGCCGATCAAAATCCCCGGTGTGGCAGGTGAACTCAGATCCACCCAATACGGTAAACCGTCAATCCGGACCCCCAGCGGAAACGCCGCTGTTGAATCCGGCATTTCACGCGGCATTTCCAGAAGTCCTCCCAATGTGAGTGTTTGAAATTTCTTTCGGGGAATATCAACACGGACATAACCGGGTCCCGGCTTGATGAGCGGTGCCACATTCAGTTCCATGTGAACTCTTAAATCTTCCACACGATTGATGATTTTACTTACAGTGGTTCCGGCACTCACGTCAGGCTGCACATGAAGAGACATAAATCTCGGCCCGCAGAAATAACCCTCCGGCAACACCGGGACTTTCAAATCGTTAAGCACCTTCACCAGCCGATGAAGTGCCTCTTCCGCTTCACGATTGTCCGGAGGATCTTCCTTTCGGGAGTTCGTTTTCCTTTTACAGGTTTCACAAAACGGAGACTCCCGGTCATCCAATGTTTTGAGAACGGGGGCACACCGGTCCATGATGTCGCGGACTTGCTGAAAAAGAGCCGGAAGCTGTTTGATGACTTTCCCGACATCCGCCATGCTGCACGGATGACTCTTCTTTTTCCCGTCCGGTTCCTCAAAATACAGCACCAAACCGCGAGCCTCGACCTCTGCCGTCTGTTTCATCAGCCAGGCATACAGAGCGATTGGCATAAGGTCTTCCTGCGGATTTGACGCTTTCCTGCGTTTGAAGTCGATGATTTCCGCGTCTTTTCCGTCAGGACCGCAAAGAATCGTGTCCCATTGTCCGGTGATTTGCATTTTCTTGCCGTCAGGAAAAGTGTGGACAGCGGTCATCTTTTTCTCCGGAGGCCAAAACACGGCATTGAGCAGCGGCTCTACCGAAATTTCCCTTTCTTTCACACGGCAAAATATCTGATAAAGAGACTGCGACCACTGCCGAAGCCATTGATCCGCCACAGAAGTGATTGCGGAAAATTGCCATTCCGTGATCTCTTTTCCCCGATTTCGGAAAAACGGAAAGAGATACTCTTCACGAAAAAACCCGCTTAACCGATCGGCAAATTCCTCGTCCGTTGCGGTTTTCACCGAAAGAATCGCGGCGAGTTTTTTTCGCCTGGAGGATTGGGCTGTCCGGTCTGCGGCGTCCTGTTGAAAAGGAACGACCACTTCCTTATGAAACAGCGTCCCGTAAAAAACATCGTTTCCTTCGGGTCCGGTACGCCGTGCGTGTGGGTCTGCGCCGGGGGTTCGAACACAACGCTGCGAACAACGTATCGCAAGAGGAATGTCGGAAGCAGTAACCTGGTAGTCCATCAAATGTTGCCTTTTCTCTGCGGAGGATGTTTGACGTTTTGGAGCGGCAATACGGCACGCTCCTCTCATTTTTTCGTGACGGCGTGACTGTTCTGTAACGGAAACATCATGAAACGGTGTTTGTTATCTCCCAAAAATTGAAGGAGTGTTTCCCGATCCAATGCGATTCCGCGGCCGTTCAACTGTTCTTGCAAATGCGGCACCGTGACGGAGTGCATCGGAAACGTATCGAGAATTTCCTCAATCACCGCGGCCAGGTTTTTCGGAAGTTTTTCCGACGGCGGTTCCTCGGGTGATACCGTCTTTGTTTTCGGTGTTGAGACCGGTTCCGTCCTCAAATCAATCAGCGGCGGGGAAAAATCGTTTTTGAGAAACATGTCAAAATCGCGGTCTGTTGCCGTGCGGCCGTCAATCTGAACATTTCCCTCGCGGGTCATGTTACGGAGCGAAAGAAGTGCCAGCCAGCGAATGACTTCCGGTTTGTCCAGTAAAATCACGACACCGCCGAGCCGCTCAAACTTTTGCCGCTGTTGATTCGTTTTCACCCAGCTTTCCCGAAACGGTTTCGAGCGTTCGTCGGAAATAAAAAAGCAACGTTTCTTTTGGGAAGGATTCTTTTCCAGAAACGCCACTCCCCGGTCGAGTGCCGCACCGACGGCGAGATGATGGTTTTCCGCCTTGACCAGAAAGGCACACGGCACTTCCGAGCCATCCGTATTTTTCCAGAGTCCGTGCGGTATGAGATACGGCGAGAAAAACCTTGCCTCTTCACCGGTAATTTTGACCTCACGAAACGGCTGCTGACAAAGAAAAACGGCCAGTGCCTCGCGAAGCTGTTCCGTGTCGGGAAGCCGTGAACTCCATTCGCTCGAAATCCGTTCCGCTTCCAACTGATAGAGTTCCTGAAAACTTTCGCTTTCCGTGATTTGCGGAGATGCCGACTGACGCACTCCCGACTTTTCGAGAAGTGTTTCATTGGCAATCTGGATGACGCGGCGGGGAGAAATTCCGGCGGTGAGTCTGCCTTGAAGCTGTTCAAGCATCCATTGAGTGAGCGGTTTCGGATCGTCATGAAAAAGTTGAATCCGGCTTTCAATCAATTGAGACGCCTGTTCCAGAGAACAATCGGAAAGGAGGAATTTGTTCATCAGCAGGCGGTCCTGAACGGTTTGCTGCAACACGGGAACAAACATATTCTGCCAGTAAGCCAGTTGAATCAACGAGACCGGCAGAATTGCGGCGGTGTCATTGACAAGCAGATGAATCATGTCTCCGTAGGCCAAAATCAGATTTTGTTCGCGGAGGGCGTCAAGCTGATCAAAGCAAACCACCATCGACCGTTGGTAATGTGTGAAAAGTTCGCCAAGCGTCATAAGGATTCTCCGCGATTCCTCTTCAAGTGCCGGATCATTGTCAAACGGACGGTCGGGGACATTGAGTTCACGGCAGTCTTCCGGGGCAAGCGGTTCGCCGCGAAGCCAATCCCTTGCCGTCGTCCGTAACTTCGTCTCATCGTATTGGAACAGTACTTTAAGGAAGGTTTTATCCTGCGGAATTTTCTTCTGAAGCCAGGGAATGATACGTCGTAACGCCTCCTTACTTAACCGGACATTGAGCGTATGAAGCGGATCATTTTGTATTTCCTCATAGAGAGTACGATTTGCAGGAACTTGCTCCATCAGGACCGGACTTTTTTCCAAAGACTCCGTAATATACTCCCGTTTGATGTCGGCGAGGAGATGATCCAGTTGCGTATCATCCTCTTTCGAATCAATCTTTTTGTCGAGATTGAGAATGATCTCGTTAAGCAGCCGGCGGAACGGTGTTTTCGGATTCAGGATCGTTTCCACGAAAACGAACGAACAGCGGATGTTCTCCCGTTTCACGCCGTCGAGAATCCGCCGGAGAAAATGAGTTTTTCCCATGCCGGCATTCCCCAGAACCATCGCGGAAAGCGGTTTCTTCGGTGAATCGGTTTTTTCCTGAATGAGAGAAAGAATGCACTCCAGAACGGACTTGTTGATTGATTCCACATGAGGATGCGACTCACTCCAGGGATCACTGGCGCAACTGCTCGTAAACGGATTTTTCTGTAAAAGCGACTCCCAGGCGTTCATTGATTATCTCCATCTCAGGTCAAGGTAGAGTGTGTGATTGTGATCAATGTAACTGTCCTTCACTTCCTGATCCGTCATCTTGAGCGTATCGCCCGGTTCCAACTGAATGAGATAATCTTGACGCAGGGATTCAAGGACGGTATCGAAAATGTTGCGGTCCCACTTGAGTTCGTACCGCAAATCGCAGATCCGCACGAAATACTTGCCGGAAATCAGCCGGTCGTACGCCGCTTTCAATTCCGTTTTGCGGGATTCGGAACATTCTGTTTCCTGGACCGCGGCCGGAGGAACTGTCGGGACGGCCTCTGGAAGCGTCATCGGATAGAGTTTGTTGACCGTGAGTTTGGCGTTGACTTCCATGCGGATTTTCCCTTCGGCGGCGAGTTTGTTGAAAACCGCCGCTTTTTTGGGATTTGTAAGTCCGAACAAAATCTTTCCCGGTGACTTGCTGGGATTCGCCGCAATCATTTTATAAACCAATTCCTCGTCCGGCATCCTCAGATACAGAAGATTCGAATTGCCGTTTTTTCGAATATCCAATGTTTGTCCGAGGTGCGGTTTCAGCCTGGCACGCTTGTCCGTCGATTTTGTTTTGGACGTGAAACCGAGCTGACTTTGTAACGGTTTCGGGAGTTTTTTGAAGTTCTTATCGTTCAATATGACGGTAAAACCGTCTTTTGTGTGCTGCTCAAAAAAACGCACGAGTTCCTGATTGATGGATTCCTTGTATTCCATACGATAATTCCTTATGGGGTTTGGGGTTTCGCGGGCATCGGCGTGATGACCGCATTGAAGGTCACATTTTTCGCGGCCGTCCCGTTGGAAAACGCCAGCCGCACAGGTTTGACTTGACTTCCGGAAAGGTCTTCGTTGATTTCCGTCTTCTCATATTTTACCGGCAGAATCGTGTCGCCGCTCTTCGCCGTGACCGTCACATGTACGGTGTTTTGCGGGTCGTTACCGATGAGAATCTCAAACGATTCCGCCTGATTTCCTTGCGTGACCGGCTTCACCGGACTGAACGTGATGAGCGATGTTTCCAATGTCCCCGCTTCCGTCAGTTCCAGATGATCGGTGAGGGTGAGCCGGCCGCCGACATGAATTTCACCGTTCCTGCCGCGGTCGGTACGGTTGAAGAGTGCCGTCCGTGTGAGTTTCTGCAAACCTTCGACGGGATAGGCACTCGCAAGGTCAATGACGAACCGGTCTTCCGCATCGGAAAAGGCCTTGTCCGTAACAACACCTTTCGCCTGAGCACCGGTACTTTGCAGTACCCCGTTGACTCTCGGCACGGAATGACCGAAGGAGTTGATGACATGACTGTCATAACGTTTGCCGCTGAATGTGCGGCTCGTATAGACTTCTCCGCCCGGATCGACTAACGGCGTCGCTCCGCCGAGTGTCACAATGAACGAACCGACATCGTTGTGATTGTGATGTTCGGCATTGTGGCCTGCTTTTATCGCAAAAGCCAGCCGTTTCGGATCATGGCCTTGCGCCCGGGCAATCAAAATTCCGGCGTCGGGAAATTCGTGCCGCAATGCGGCAGCGGTCTTCAATGTTCCGGTCTCCTGGGACCCGACGCTGTTCGGAAACCCCATCACGCCGAAAACGAACAGCGAATTTGTTCCGTTACGATCAAGAAACCGGAGGTCCGTATATTCAGGCAGGCCGAGTGTCCGCTTGCGGTTCATGTACTTCAAAAACATGCCGCCGGGACGTGCCGCAGGACTGCAATCGGCAAACGCCGCGTAAATGTTCGGGGCGATCTGCATATTGGGACCGAAAAGCGAAATATTACGGACGATCTCCGGGGCGAAAAAATTGACGTTGCCGTCCGTCGCCTGAAGCACGGTTTCGCCCATGTGAATGTAGCAGCCGAAGCCATAGTTCCAGTATCCCATTCCTTCACTGCAATAACCATCCTTTGTAAAACCGCTGAGGAAGAATTCACTCTGTTTTTCCGCGGAAGCGATGAACCACGCCCGCCGCGCCGGATCATCAATCAGTGCCAGTGCCGAACCAAGCACACCGGCATGACACACCGCATTCCAGTTGTTTGTTGCGGTGATCCACCCGTTGTCGCGGCCGGGCTGTTTTCCTTTTTTGACCGTCAACTCATACGGCGCAAGAATCCGCCGTTCCACGTTTTCCCGAATCAACCGCCGAACTTCCGGGGAAAGTCTGTCCTGAAGCCAGTAATCCGCCGTCGCAAGTTCCCAACTTACGGTAGCGGCACCAAGATCAATGTAAGTGCGTTTTCCTTTGTAAACCTCGGCACCGGCGTCATGGGCCGGACAAAGCCATGACGGATCATCACAAACAGCACGGATGTTGTCTTCCACCGCTTTGAGGAAACGCCCTTGATTCTCAAAACACTCGGCAAGCGTCAGTGTCACGAAACGGCGGTACTTTTCCGAGCGAACCCCTTCGTAACGGCGGCGGTTGCCGGTCTGATAATAGTCCATGTAGAGCGATTCCGGTGTTTCAGGAATCGGTGACGCCATTGTTTGCTCCGCATTCCGTATCATTTTCGCAACATCAAACGACTCTTTCAACGCCTCCCACTTTCGGCGGTCCGTGATCGGGGCACCGACTCCTTGCGGCTTTTCGTTCAGAAATGCAACAATCTCCTCCGCCCTTTTGCCGATTTGGGCGAGCCGGGAAAAATCCTGTGCAAAAACATCGGTCTCCGCAAGCCCTAAAAATAAAAAACTCAGTAAAACACTGATGGATTTCATCGCCAATTTTCTCCTTCTGTTTCAAAAAATGAATTTTCATGACACTTTAGTTATATCATGTAGAAAAACAATCCTCAAGCATTCCGGAGACAAAACCGTTGCTATTTTTGCGACGCTGCGTATAATAGGGAACATGACGATTGTTCCCTGTCGGTCTGATGTCGACGAGCGGTTCGTGTCATGATGAGAGAGACAAATGAGGTGATTCGATGGAAATGACAAGACTCGGCAAAACCGGTTTGATGGTTTCCCGTGTTTCGATGGGATGCATCCCGATTCAGCGGATTTCGACCGAGGCGGCTGTGACGCTTTTACGGCAGGCATACGACCTCGGTGTGAATTTTTACGATACCGCTCATGTTTATACCGACAGTGAGGCCAAAATCGGACTCGCTTTTTCCCATGGGATCCGGCAAAATGTCATCATCGCGACGAAAGCACTCTGTACCACATACGAACGGACGATGGAGCAACTCGAAGAAAGTCTCCGGCGTCTGAAGACAGATTATATTGACATTTATCAATGGCATAATCCTGAGGTGATTTCCGCCGACTTCCCAAACGAACACGGCCCCTATCAGGCAATGCAGGACGCTCAAAAGGCAGGCAAAATCCGTTTTATCGGTATCACCAACCATCATGTCGCCCGTGCGAAATTCGCCATGGAATCCGGCGCTTTTTCCACACTTCAGTTTCCCTTTTCGCTTTTATCGACAAAAGAGGAGCTGGATTTGTCGTTTTTGTGCCTTGATCACGACATGGGAGTCATCGGCATGAAAGGAATGTGCGGCGGTTTGCTCGAAGACGGCCGGCTCCCGTTCCTTTTTTTGAATCAGTATCCGCATATTGTGCCGATTTGGGGAGTTGAAAAACTTAGCGAATTGAGTCAATTTATCAATCTGCTGCACAATCCGGAACCGTTCACACCGGAAATGCAAACAGAGGTCGAAAAACTACGGGCGGAGCACGGGGACGAGTTTTGCCGGGCTTGCGGTTACTGTCTTCCGTGTCCGGCGGAAATTCCGATACCGTTTTCCATGCGTGCCCTGACAATCATCAAACGCGGCGCCATGATGGGCGACCAGTTCACCCCGAACCGTGTGGCTGAAATGCAACGGATTGATCATTGTATCGAATGCCGTGACTGTGTGTCCCGTTGTCCGTATCATTTGGACGTGCCGCGTCTGCTTAAAGTTCAGCAGGCGGGCTATATGAAACTGTACCATAATCGACAGTAACTTATTTTCAACATTTCTTTATTTCTATGTCTGTCAATTTGACAGGTGTCAATAAATTTTCTTCCTTGAAAAATATATAATTCCTTTGTGTAAATCAGGTTACGTCTTGGTGTCTCTATTTGGCATAATATTTGCTACTTGTCTTGGTGAAGACATAGGGAAGCTGCCTCAAGAAAGGAAAATGAAAAAACCGATGAACCCTTTGGCGTCGAAAACGTACTAAATCCTGTCCGTGGGAAATCTGAAAAAACAACGCAAACGCCATATTTTACAAGGAAAACAGTCATGAATTTCAATCGAAGCGATTTTGTGCGTGCTGTGAAACGAATCACCGAAGCGACAGGGTATCTCGAACTGGAGATGCCGCAGCAGGCTTTGGAAACGTTGCGTTGTATTTCTGTTCCCGGACCGTTTGCCGCTCAGATTGAGTTTTTGTGCGGAAAAGCCCTTCAGCAAAATCATCAGTTTGAGGATGCGGCGGTTTGCCTCGCGGCGGCGGCAAAAGATGTTCCAGCTCCGTTTCAGAAGGAAGCGTTTGCCTATCTTACGGAATGCCTCAAGGAATCAACCAATCCGCAGCAGACTGCTTTGGAATCGTTTGGGGTCTTTCGAGGGGCCAAGCCGACTCTGACCGCTCACCGTTTCGCCGGACAGTCCTTACCGCAAAGTCACGCTTCCGATGCTGATTGTAACTGACGAGATCCGGATTCCGCTGGAGGAACTTCAATTCACCTTTGTCCGAAGTTCCGGTCCCGGCGGTCAAAATGTCAATAAGGTTGCCAGTAAAGCGGTACTGCGATGGAATCCGGCAGCGAGTGGTTGTTTCTCGCAGCAGGAAATCGACCGGTTGTTTCTCCTTTTTCCGTCGTACATGACGAAAGCGGGAGAAATGGTCATTACGAGTCAACGGACTCGCGACGCATTGAAGAATAAGCTTGACTGTCAGGAAAAATTGCGGACGATTCTACAGGTGATTCTCAAAAAAGCGGTTCCCCGTATTCCGACGCGGCCTACCAAAGGTTCTGTTCAACGGCGTCTCCGACAGAAATCCCGCCAGTCGCAAAAAAAGCAGTGCCGCAAAAAACCGGAGTCCGGCGATTGGTGAAGTTCCGTTACGTCTGCTGCCCTGGATGTGAATTTTCTGACAACGACTTCGCATTGTCCACAGGACAAAAGGATAACAAAAAATCCATACCATGTCCATTACTGATCCGCTCTAACATTATCAGAATTCGCTTTTTCATACGGTTGAAGTTTACGGAGATAATCTATTGTATTACTGAACATATTACGATAACCATATTCCGAGGGAATTCTTTTTTCTGTCTTTTCGGGAAAATTGATCAATTCATCAATGGTTGTAAACGGCTGTTTGAGTCCATTCAGATTTGAAAGGATAGAATATTTCACACGTTCATATTCTCTTTGACGGGAACGTCCACGTTCCTTCTCTAAAGTATGCTCCCGGGTGGTAGATTTAAATCTTTGAATAGCATCTGATTCATAAACCTCAAGAGTACGGCAGTATATTTTTGCCGCTCTCTCTTTATTTCCCAGAAAAAAATGAACTCGTGCACAATCAGCACCACCGTTGACAAGTGGTACAAGTTCATAATATTCCCGGTAATTTTCGAGACTCTCTTTATACTTTCCCGTTTTTTCGTAAGCAACAGCACGTGAGAGATAAACACCGGATTCAAGATCATAACTTTCCTTGACAAAAATATCCCAATCTTCATGGGAAACAGCACTTTTGGGCGGTTTTGGAAAAAGGCAGGACATTATGGTAAATCTTGTTGCAATAACGAAGACACTTAATATACCCAAAATGACCCATTTGTTTTTGAACACTTTTAAAATTCTTTTTACCATGATTGTACCTTTTTATAAAATATTTGTTTTCAGATAACAGGATCGTTGGTTTTTTGCTTTTGATTCGGCCATAGACTGGTATATATCAGAAAAATCCGTATATGCTATTGTCGTTGATACGATATTTAAATTTCTTACCGGACATATTTCATTCTTTCATGTATTCCAAAATTATTCCACCATATCCATAATCCCAACAGACTCAATATTAACCTGGAACCGATGGCGATTATAATTAATCGTACTCCGTAAACATTTCCCAATGCCTGAAATTGTAATGTCATATCGTTGAAAAAATTTCCTGCTGTTGTCAAAAAAACGATAGGAACCAGCAAAGAGAAAAAATAAAATTTTCTCAGGTAAAACCCTGATATTCCGACGAACCACAAAATGATAAAAATGATATTCCAGTAAATATTGGGAGGATTCATCCGGAATTGCTGTCCCTTTTCAAAAATATTCATCAATGTATCAGGAAGCAGTGATAACATCAACAAAAACATGAGTTCCGCATAACTTTTTGAAAGTGTTGCATAGTAATGTCTTGAATCAATAACAACTTCGGGAACAGAAAATTTTTTGATGCGGAAAAGAGAACGAACCGGCTTTTGGCCCAAAATACAAACACTCCAAATTCCGATTAAAAAAGTTGGTGTTAAGAGATACTGAAGAAAAAAAACAGGAATTTCAATTTCTGGATGTCTACCCTCATATTCATAAATTATCATTTTCTTCGTGATAATATATGGTTTAAACTGTTGAACCATCGGGTCAGACCATTTTGAAAGCCCCCAACTAAAATTATCTTTTTCATAAGCAAAAGGAAATACAAACATAAAAACACAGATCAAAGGCAGAAATACGGCAAGAAAATAAAAACGTCTGACAAAGAACAACAAGGAGAGCAAGACCATAAACGCGGAAACGAGCAGACCTGCCCGAACACTCAATTCCGAGTAGAATTGCCCTTGTTGCCACGGTTTCAAATGACCTTTGTCCAAATACTCAACAATGAGTGTTGGAAAGCTAAAAACAACCGGTAAAAAATGTAAAAACCAACAACCGCTGACAACAAACAATGCCACCCCTGCAACTAACAATCGTGCAGAAACGGCGGATATTTCCCGATTTTCTTCAATATTTTTGGTCATTATATCCGCCTTCGCTAAGTATTTATGGTAATATCAGTAGTTTGTAATTTTCCATTTTCTTCTTTAATTTACGTTGTTTTCTTGCAACTTATTGGACAGAAATGACAGTCAAAAAATTTGTATCCGTTCACGGCAATTGAAAGCGTGAGTGAATGACTTACGAGATTTTTGCGTTGCAGATCGGGACCGGGTACGGCGGAGAAAACTCATGAAGAAAACTGAAGATTGCCTCACGAAGGAAGGTCATGACGTTTCGTCCCTGTTTTCGGCAGGCGGCGACGGTGGTCCGGAACAGTTCGTGCCATTCGTTGCCCATGGTGCTGCGTGTGCCCTGCGTGACGATGCGGTCCATGATCAGCGTGCGGATGTTTTGTCCGGCCTCGTTGTCCGTCGGGCCGGTCGACGGGTCGTCGATGAAAGGAAAATACCATTCGCCGTGTTCCTCGAAACGCCTGGCCGGGGCGATCGCCTTGTCGTGTTCCGGGACAAAACGCTGAATCGTTTTTTGAATCAAGCGTTTGTGTTTGTTCCTCAGACGTTTGAAGCCGGTTTCCGTCAGTTCGCTTTTCGCCCGGCGTTTTCCGATGCCGGCGATACTTACGAATAAACAACTCTTGCAAGTGCGGATCAAGTTTGCCCGGCACCGCTTTCGGTTTCTTATACGAAAAACCAGGACGATGAAGTAACTTTCTTACGCCGCTCAATGAGTACTCCACTTGGTATTTTTTCTTGATGTATAAAATCATCTCTTGCGAGCGTTGATAAAGATTCTCGTCGAGATGCTGCGAGAGTTTTTGCTCTTGATCTTGGCTCAGCGACGATTCTTTGCCGGTGTCATGAAGTTTGACCCGCTCACCGGTTTTCCGGATTCGCTTGTCCTGATTTTTATAATCAAGAAAATATTGGCGAACTGTTTAGACGCCAAGGTCGAGGGCTTCGGCAATCAATTTGACCGACCAGCCGGAGCCGAGGAGATAGACGGCCTTCACCTTATCGGCTTACCGTTTGACTTTGAGCGTCTTGTGAAGCCGTTTCAATGACACTCTCTCGTGTTCCGGTAAATCATAAGCGTCCATGGATTCCTCTCTTGACATTCTATACTATATCCGATCAATTTAGAAAATACAAGATTTCAAGTGATTACGGGATAAGAGGGGAATCGATGAGAATAGGAGGGAAACGCCGGAAGATTAGAGGAATCCAATAGGAGGAAAAAGTTCTTTATTAGTACGTTAAGGGGATGTCTCTTATCAATTTGTCGATCAGACAACTGACGCAATAATCTGTAGTGTTATCTTCTATCTGGAAGATAAGCTTGCAGAAGTTCCGTCCAAAGAAAATCAGAGAGTGTTGATTGTTGTATAGATACATGTTATAATGACTCTTATTGGAAGAATAAAGGAGTAGGAATATCATGTCCCTATGCAAGAAATGTGGTTCGGAACGAGCGGTGAAAAATGGCGTGGTCGCAGGAAAACAGCGGGATCGGTGCAAAAGACTGCGGGTGTAATTATCGGGAAGGTGACGAGCGTACCAACGAGAAGGTCGCCGCAAAGAAGTCGCTCTACATTTTGTTTTACGCAATGGCAAAAGGCTCTTATCGAATGATGGGACGAATCCTCGGAATCGACCCTACCCTTGTCTCTCGCTGGATTCGGTTGTTCGGAGAGAGTCTTCCGGAACCGGAAATGTCCGGGGAGATCACGCAGATGGAATTTGATGAAATGCGGCATTTTGTCGGCTCAAAAAAACAAACTTTGGGTCATCAAAGCCGTTGACCGTCGCACACGGAGAACTGTGGCCTGGGTGTTTGGCGGTCGTGATACTGCAACCTTCCGACGACTCTACGACAAGCTCAAACACCTGACAAACTGCACTTTTTATACCGACAATGGGGAGGCCTTTGTTAAAGTTCTGCCGTCGGAACGGCATGTCATCGGCAAAGCGCACACCATTACTATTGAACACGACAACAGCAACACACGCCATCATTTGGGAAGACTGACCAGACGTACCAAAGTTGTTTCGAAAAAAGAGTTCATGGTTGATCTGTCTCTGCGTATTTGGCATACTGTCACAACCACCAATCACTTCTCACTGCTTCAGGAAAATGTCTTGTCTATATTTAGGTAAACACTCTCAAAATTTTTTCTGAAAAATATTCTTTACGGGGCAGCAATACCGAAGAGTGACTGATACACTTGACTCTACATCATCCAACACAGTTCTCACTCGGCTTTTTAAGAACATTCCGCAAAAACGACAATGTTCATTATTGTTCGTGTCATGTTATTTTCCGTATGTTAAAAAGGTTAAAGTTGTTTACAACAGTCTGAAAATAAAAATCCCGATCCTCCGCACACGGCGGAGATGTCTTTATCATCTCTTTTAGGTTTAGTGTCAATCACGACAGGCAAGATAAAAAGCGATGTCATGTTGCAGTTGCAAATTTCAGACTCCTGTTGAAATGGATTACGAGAAGCTGGTCAAGAGCCTTAAATGAAAGTTTCCGAACAAGTCTAATCAATAAAAACGAACGCCGTCAGGGCATCCCCAGCACCAAAGGCAAGCTCTGAACAACCTACCTTTCCGAAACTCAGAGGGAAAGAATATATTCCGTAAGGTCGTCAACCTGCTGATTGGTGAGACTTTCGATGTCCGCACCGAAGGAACTGCCGTGCTGTCCTTCGGTGAAGATTTCCTTAATCGTCACGTAGCGGCCGTCGTGGAAATAAGGAGCCGTCCGCCAGCATTCCTGAAGTGTCGGGGAGAAGAAAATCTCCGTCCGGTCATACGGTCCGCGTGTTCCGACATCATGTCCCTTGTGGTCCGTGAAATCCCCCTTCGATGTCGCCGGGTCGCCCGGATGGCATGTGGCGCAACCGAT
>JAISQK010000065.1 GCA_031274255.1 Planctomycetaceae bacterium
GCCTGGTGGTCGGACGGAACAAGCAATCAGCTTGTCATCGGTGAAAAATTCATTCCGAAATTTGCCGTCGGCGCTGATATTCAATCCAGCAAACGTTGGGACGGCGGTTATTTCACCGCCTACGGCACCGAGCAGGTGTTTAATGTCGGCCGTTTTATCCATCAGGATTACCGTTGTCTTGTTGCCAATGCCGCCGACCCGGGAGTGACGGCCGGTCAGGTTCCCAGCAATCATTGGGGACATTACGGTTTCGGAAGCCAACACACAGGAACGGTGAATTTTCTTATCGGTGATGGTTCCGTCCATGGAATCAGCGGAACCATAGCGACTTCGCTGCTCTGGAATCTGGCCCGTGTCAACGATGGAAATTCCGCAACACTTCCGTAACGATCAACGATGATGAAAAACAGGTGAATGATGAAAAAGATTTTTGTTGTCTCTCTTCTTTGGTTGACTCTTTGTTTTGCCGGGTGTGACGGTAAAGCAAAGATTTCAGGAACAGTGAAGTTTTTTGACGGTACGCCGGTCACCCAGGGAAGTGTCGTTTTTGACAGCGGCACAGAATCCTACTTCGGTACGATTCGAAAGGATGGAACCTATGTCACCGGCGGAAATCAGCAGGTCGAAGGAATTCCAAACGGAAATTACAAGGTCTGGCTGGCCCAAACGGAAACCATTGAAAACACATTGGACGCCAAAGGCGAGGTTGTTTCCTACAAAACGACTCCGACCGTCGCGAAAAAATGGACTTCACCGAATACGACGGAACTGACGTTTGAAGTCAAACCGGGCGGTCAGAAAACCTTTGATCTCGTTGTCGAAAAACCGTAGTGATGAAAGCGTCCAGGAATGAAAAAGCCACAACAAGGTTTGCGGCCTTGTTGCGGCAATAACAAGTCTGTATTCCTGTACTCAAGACAAAGAGGAATTTGCCGTTGAAGACATATTCTTAATCCGTTATAAACATACATTGTCTATGCCCCGCCGTTGATGACGGGGCGGTCGTCTCACAAAAGAATTCAACTCAAGTTAAGGTTATTTGTACTCTTTTGAGAAGAAATCTTTACTCTGATCCGGGGTGGCTTTAATGGTCGCTTTTCCCTCCTGCCAGTTGGCGGGACAAACTTCACCATGTTTCTCGACAAACTGCAGTGCCTTGACCAGACGGAGAGCCTCCTCGACATTGCGGCCCAGCGGCAAGTCGTTGACAAGCTGATGACGCACAACCCCTTCCTTATCAATCAGGAAGAGTCCGCGAAGAGCAACACCGCCCGGGAGCAACACATCATAATTGCGGGAAATTTCTTTGGTAATATCGGAAACGAGCGGATAATTCAGTCCGCCGAGTCCGCCGTTTTTCCGAGGGGTGTCAATCCAGGCAAGATGAGTAAACTCACTGTCAACCGAACAGCCGAGCAACTGAACATCCAGCTTTTCGAATTCCGCGGCGGCCTCCGAAAACGCAATGATTTCCGTCGGACAGACAAAGGTGAAGTCCATCGGATAGAAAAAGAGAATGACATACTTCCCTTTGTAATCGCAAAGGGAAATTTCCTTGAACGTTTTATTCGGCATCACTGCCTGCGCTTTGAAACATGGGGCTTTTTGAGTCACTAAGACTGCCATAATTTTATCTCCTTTAATTGTTTGAAAGGAATCTCCGGCTATTATAGAATAGCCGTAACATTTTTCTAACAATGACGTCTTGAGAAAAAACGTCACTGACCTACTTTATTTTACAAGAAAACAGGCTTTGTTCAACCGCACGGCAATAAATACATGACAATAAGAATGAAGAATCCGGTCGTCGGAAATATCCGCCCTGACATACTACGCTGACGGAAAATTTTTGCCGGATTGCGTTTGTAACAGAAACCAATCGAGTAAAATTCCCAGAAGAGAATGCTGCAAGACCCCGGACCAGACGGATCGTACACGATGGGCGATAATTCCCCAAAACATTCCTGCAAAGAGACTTGCGTAAACCTCAATACCGGGGTGTCCGAAATGCAGCATCGTCGAGGCAAGCGATTGAAACAGAATCGCGTTGCCGAGGCCGATGGTTTTTCTCAGTCCGTTTTGGAGAAAACCGCGAAAGAAAAATTCCCAGCCGAAATAATAGGCCGGATAGAGGACTGCATGAAAAACAAAAAAGCTGTCATGACCTGTCAGAAGCCGATTATAGGGGTAAACCGCATGAAATTTCGGGTTGGTTCCTGCGAAATACGCGCACCCGGCCATAACAGGAATCATGCACAAAAAAAAGCCGAGTCCCCGTTTCACGTTTCCAAGCTGTAGGCCGTAATTCGAAAGTTTTTCCTGAAAGTAATATTTGATCATCAGAATAGGAATCAACCCAAAAAGAAAAAAGCTTCCCCAAATTTTGTAGGAAGCAAGAAAATGGTACCCTAATGAAAGTTTGGTGTCGGGACAAGGAGGAATGAAAAACACTTCGAAAATCGACAAGTATTTCCATGAAACCATCGCAAATGCGGCGTAAAGGAGTATAATAGTCGATTTGAGCTGGGAGGAACTCAAAAAAACGGCAAAATTTGATAAAATCCTGAATCGGAACGTGATGCGGCGCATAAGTAGGAAATTCATTTTCGTTATTCAACGGACAATCAATCTTCTCGATTATACCACGTTGATTCAAAATTTCCAGGAAAAAGATTCATGGCACTTGAAAAAACGCTATCGGAAATCCATGACCAGCTCGTGGAGCAGTACGCGGAAATCGCTCAACTGGCAGGAGGTCTTGCTCATGAGATCAAAAATCCGCTCTCAACGATCCGTTTGAATATCGAACTCATGGCGGAAGACCTGGCCGAAGGAGATTCTCCTCAAGACCGCCGTGTTCTCCGAAAAATCGACATCGTTAAGCGGGAATGTCTCCGTCTTGAAGAGCTTTTGAACGATTTTTTGAATTTTGCCCGGGCGCACAAACTCGAACTGGAACCGCTCAACGTCAACACGCAATTGCGTGAGACGCTTGATTTTTTCCGTCCCCGTGCGGTGGAGACCGGTATTGAAGTCATTGAATACTACGGCAACAATCTTCCGACAGTCATGTTGGACAAGCGGTCGTTTCATCGGGCAATACTGAATCTTGTACTCAACGCTCAACAGGCGATGCCGGAAGGAGGCCAACTGGTCGTGCGGACGCGAACTGTCGGCGACCGGGTGGCGATTGACCTGATTGATACCGGCTGCGGTATTGAACCGGAAACGATCAAACACCTGTTTGACGCATTCTATTCCACGAAACGCGGCGGCTCCGGCCTGGGACTTCCGACAACCCGTAAAATCATCGAAGGACACGGAGGTCTGATTGCTCTTCAGAGTGAGCCGGGGTTCGGCACGCAATTCACAATCATCCTTCCAAGCCTGAAACGGCTCCGGGAAACCGGCGATTAATGACAAGACATCTTTTTGCGAAAGCGGAAGTTGATATTTCAAAATGAAATTCACGACAAAAAGTTTACTCGGTTACAGGGTGAAAATGGGTTCGGGGCTAATATAATTTAGAGAGAAAAGTATTTGAGAGGGTGACTCAAATAGAGAAAACGTGCCGTTTCACCGCCAACGTAGCACGTTGGATCGCAATTGCCTCATGGTCACTGCGTTCCATTCGGTCGCGAGCCGCGACGGGCGATTTGCTCACGCTCACTTCGTTCGGTTCGCCTCCGATAGAGAATCTCTCCAACCGCTTGCGATGTG
>JAISQK010000069.1 GCA_031274255.1 Planctomycetaceae bacterium
CCCCGCGAATTCTTCCGCCATATTGAAACTTTCCCCTCCAGACATAACGCCCTCCCAAGTTTTTGTTCATTATATCATAGTTTTCGGGAAATGCGGAAGATTTACGGGGCAAGTTTAGCCTCTTGACGTCTTGTGTTGGGATAATAAAATCTTATTAAAGTTGCAATTATACAACAAGATAGGGCGTCAAATTCAATCTTTTGGGGGGTTTTGACAGAGCAGACCGGGATTTTGTCTGTTGCCGCCATGGGAGACACCAGGAAACACGCAAAAGGCAAAATTTTTTGTCTTGATTGTTGTATATAAAAAACTTTTAGCATGATCTCATGACGTTCCCCATTGTCCGGGGACGTCAGAAAAACAATCAAATTCATTGACAAAAAGGTGTAACAATGAAGAAAAATATCGTCAGGAACAGCAGGAAAAATTTCAGGGAAAAAGATTTTTCCCTAAACGAGAACTTTGTTAAAATGGGGGGGGTGGGCGGTACAGGGGCTTTTACTCTTGTGGAACTTCTGGTGGTCATTGCGATCATCGGGATTTTAATCGCGCTGCTCCTTCCGGCGGTTCAAGCCGCGCGTGAAGCGGCAAGAAGAATGAGTTGTACCAACAACCTCAAACAATTCGGGCTGGCGCTGCACAACTATCACGCCTCGTTCGATTGCTTTCCCGGTCTCGGAACTGACGGGCATGGACAGACCGGTACGTCACTGACCAATTCCATGTTTTCGGTTCAGGCTCGGCTTTTGCCGTATATTGAGGCGGCTCAGCTTCACGAATTGATTGATTACAGGATTCCGCTTGTCGGAGGAGGAGGGGGACACGCCGGAGCTTCCGTGTTTTCCTGGCATGTCCATGATGCCGTTCAGATGAATCTTTCACTGATGTCCTGCCCGAGCGACGGGAATTCAAAAACACTGATTCCCGGAAGTTATAAACGGTTCAAGGATGCTTCGGAAACAGATCAGGAAGATTGTCCGACAGCTCCGGGAAACTATGTTCTTTGCAGCGGCGATAATGTCTTTCGGATCAGTGCCGCGACGGAATGGAATGGTCAGAAAACTCTCAAGACAGGCGGTCTGTTTCATTACAATTCCAGTTACAGCATCGGCGCAATCACAGACGGAACCAGTAACACCATGGCAATGTCGGAAGTGTGTATTTCCGACGGAGTGTCTCACACAGGGACACTTGCCGAGATTCAAAAATCCAACCTTTACAGGCATTTGGTGGGGGTGAACATTACGCTGACATCAAGTGGCAGTACTCTTGTTGCCGATCCGGAAGAATTGGCCGCAAATTACGGAACCGGCAGCCGGTCATGGTCCAGTTACCGCGGTTCCTCTTGGATCGTCGGTGCTCCATATTGCAGCATTTATGGTGCCTTCCTGCCTCCCAATTCCAAAGTTCCTTCCGCCAATTGGATGAATCACGGATTTTACGGGGCTTACAGCTATCATACCGGCGGGGTCAATGTTCTTTTCGCAGACGGCAGCGTGCATTTTGCTGCAGAAACGGTCAATCGCGATACATGGAAAGGAGCCGCCACCATCGCAGAAGGTGAAGTGGTTTCAGGGCTTTAATTTTTAACCTCTCAATGGTTCTGATTCAGGCAAACATTTATGGTGAATCAGAATCAGCCAACCCTATTTAGAAAAGGAAACTTTTATGAAACGAACAAATTTCACTCTCTTCACAGCCGTTTTTATGACGGTGATTTCGGTAAGTACCATTGCGAATGGACTTGCAGATCAGCCCAACGAAGTCTCCGCAGAGGAATCGCGGTCCTCTGCCGGAAAACCGGGACTGCTTATTCTCGCACACGGGGCGGGCAGTTCCTGGAATAATCCGGTTCATCAATTGGCGGAGAAAGTCACCGCCTTGAATGAAACGAAGAAAACATTTCATGCCGTCACGGCGGCCTTGCTGGAATTTGCCCAGCCGGATGCGGTGGCGGGAATCGAAACATTGGAAAAAGCGGGATGCGACCGGATTATCGTCGTTCCCATTTTCATTTGTCCCACATCGCATACCTTTGTCGATGTTCCGGCGGCTCTGGGACTCTACAGCTCTCCTCAGACCCGCAGGGCCATGAAGCGGGAAAACGGCCGTCCCGCGGCGCCGCATGTTCCTGTCACGATCACACCGACCATCGGCGAAGGCGACTTGCTGGACAAATATGTCCGTGATGAAATCGCGGCTCTTTCCGTCAATCCGAAAGAAGAGGCCGTTGTGCTGATTTCGCACGGAGATGAAGGTCATGCCGGTCTGATTAACCGGATCATGGAGCGGCTTCTGAAAACCGCTTGTGAAAGCAAGGGGATCACGGTAGGGGAATATGTTTACTGCGGAGTCGGGGCCACGTACGCGAGGGATGTTGTGCCGGCCATCGAAGACCTGGCAAAAGAGAAAAAGCGGGTCCTGGTGGTTGGATTCTATCTCGTGTCCTCCGCAAAGTCGATCAGTCAGATGGGATCGCGCATGTCCTCCCGGAGCCGTCAGGGAAGGTCGTCCGAAGGAGCGGAAACGGCACCGGAAAGCAGAACTCCGCTGGAAGGAATTGATGTCCGTTTCTCGGAAAAAGGAGTGATCGAACATCCTGAAATGCCGAACTGGGTCCTGCGGTCCGCTTCGGAAGTCCTTCTTCCGTAAGAAATGCCGTCACCGTCCTGTTGGTTTTCTTTTGCTCCGTCACGGCGTGACGGGGCTTTCCTCATAAAATCCTCCTGCATGACCAAAATCCGTAAAAATTCATTGCCTCCCATTGACCTAAACTTGCCCCATAAAATCAAACATTTCCCTATAGTCGTAGAGGGTGTAGAATTTCTGTAGCCCCCGCCAAACTGTTTTGACGCCGGGCGGACCGTCGCTTGGGGACCGTCTGGG
>JAISQK010000087.1 GCA_031274255.1 Planctomycetaceae bacterium
CCTTTTTAACTTTTTGAGGTAATGACTATGACACAGAAAATGAAATTTCGGGGCTTTACCCTTGTCGAGCTTCTTGTCGTGATTGCGATCATCGGGATATTGATCGCGCTCCTTCTTCCCGCGGTTCAGGCGGCACGCGAAGCCGCCCGAAGAATGCAGTGTTCCAATCAATTGAGACAGTTGGGGCTTGCCCTGCACAACTATCACGACACCCACAAGGCGTTTCCGGCGGGAAACAGCCGGATTGTTCATGTTGTGGGAACGACGACCAATCAATGTAATGTTTACACACCTCTGTTGATGCTGATGCCGTTCTATGAACATCAATCCGTCTATGAGGAGGCCACCACCGGTCCGAATGCGGGAAAAGACCCGATGCCGACAAATGGAGCACCCTGGGGAGACCGTACCATCAATGCAATCCTTTGCCCTTCGGAATCCAATGCCTGGAATGCTTACGGACGGGCTTCGTTTGTTTTTTCCCTCGGCGACTGGGCGGACAAGAACTGGGAAAGCACGACAACCATTTACAACAACCGCGGTGTGTTTGCGCGGGGAGGCGGAACAGATTACCAAAATGCCGATTTCCGTAATGTCTGGCGCACGATGGGGAGTCTTTCGGACGGCACAACGAACACCGTCGTCTTTTCGGAACGGTGTGTTTCTTCCCGGCGTAATACGATTCGCGGAGCCTTCATTTTGAATATCGCGGGAATCGGCAATACGAATGGCGGCGGAGCGGCGGTGACTCCCAAGAGTTGTCTTGACACCAAAAAGGACAAAGGATATGACACCGCGAAAGGAACGGTTCAGAAAGATGATTATTTCGGAACACGCTGGGGCGACGGCCGCGGACCGGGAAGCTTTTCAACGATTCTTCCGCCGAACAGTCCGAGTTGTACGGGCGGTTCCACCATTTCTTACGACGACCGATATATGGTTTCCGCGTCGAGTTATCACACCGGCGGGGTCAATGCGGCCCTTGGGGACGGTTCCGTGACATTTGTTTCCGACACGGTTGACAGCGGCACGCTGACCGACACCACGACCCCTGTTGTCAGCGGAACGTCTCCGTTCGGCGTCTGGGGAGCGATGGGATCCATCAACGGCGGCGAAAGCAAAAGTTTTTAACAACCAACGCACAGCAACGTGCCGTTGCACCGGTCGCGAGCCGCGACGGCCAACGTGGCACGTTGGATCGCAGCCGGGAAGCCCCGGCAGGCGGTTTGCTCACGCTCACTGCGTTCGGTTCGCTTCCAATGGATCGTCTTTCCAACCGCTTGCGATGTGCGATGAAGCGGCACGCTTCCCAGCGACTAACAGGAGCGGGTTTGGCTTTCGGGACGGTAGTCCCATTTGGGATCCAACGCCCTCGCGTTGGCTGCTTGAAAAGTTTTTGACGGGTTGGTAGAATGACGTTTTTAACCATTTGAATGAGGAGAAAAAACAAAAAATGAGAATCTCAATGTTTCTGTTTGTGTTTCTGTTGCCGTTTTCGGTCTTCGCTACGGAAGATTTGAAGACGGAATTTGCAAACCCGGGTGTGGAAAACCGTCCCTGGGTTTACTGGTTCTGGAACAACGGCAATCTCACCGCCGAAGGAATCAAAGCCGACCTCGAAGCGATGGCGGAGGTCGGAATCGGCGGCGTGCTGATTATGGAAGTCGGGCAGGGGGCGCCGGTCGGTCCCGTCGATTTTTTGAGCGATCAATGGCGCGAACTCTTCAAGTACATGATCACCGAAGCCGACCGGCTCGGAATCGAAGTCAATATGAACAATGACGCCGGTTGGAACGGCAGCGGCGGAAAATGGATCACACCGGAATACGGAATGCAGATTCTCACCTGGTCGGAAACCAATCTCTCCGAACCCAAGCCGGAAAAAATCACGCTTCCCGCTCCGCCGAAACGGAACAATTACTACAAGGATATTGCCGTTTTCGCCTTTCCCACTCCAAACGATAACGCAGAGAAAAAGAGCGTCAGCCCTGATGCCAACCGTCGGGCCACTCCGAATGAGACGGCCGTGGTCGCACAAAAAGACGTGATCGACCTGACCGGAAAAATGGCGGAGGACGGTTCTCTTGATTGGAACGTTCCCGCCGGAAACTGGACGGTTTTGCGTCTCGGTCACACGAGCAAGGGAAAAGTTGTTGCTCCCGCACCGACCAACGGAACCGGCCTCGAATGTGATAAACTGTCGGTGAAAGCCTCGGAAGAAGCCTTCAACGGTCAGATGGGGAAACTGATCGCCGACAACAGGAATTTGACCGGAGTCGGCAAAACCCTGATGGCAACGCATATCGACAGTTGGGAAAACGGCTCGCAAAACTGGACGCCGAAAATGCGGGAAGAATTTCAGCAGCGGCGGCAGTACGACCTTTGGAAATTTCTGCCGGTTTTTGCCGGATACCTCATCGACTCGACCGAAATCACCGACCGGTTTTTCTGGGATTTTCGCCGGACGGTTTCCGAGATGTGCATGGACAATCACATCGGAACATTTCAGCGGCTTGCCCATCAGCACGGCATAAAATTGTCGGCGGAGGCTTACGATCAAGCTCCGTGCGACTTTTTGCAGTACGGCGGAATGACGGACGAGCCGATGGGGGAATTTTGGTGCGGAGGCGGCTGGACCAGTGAGGGGGGGCGGTTGAACGATTGCCGCGGCATGGCTTCGGCGGGACATCTTTACGGACGAAAAATCATCGGAGCCGAAGCGTTTACCGCCACCAATGCGGAACGGTGGCTGCGGCATCCCGGGAATTTGAAAGCACTCGGCGACCGTGCCTTTTGCGAAGGAATCAACCGGTTCGTCTTCCATCGGTATTCGTTCCAACCGTGGCGTGATGTGAAACCCGGTTTGATGATGGGACCCTGGGGCGTGCATTACGAAAGAACTCAAACGTGGTGGCATTTGACTCCGGCTTGGCATGACTATTTGTCCCGATGTCAATTCATGTTACGTCAGGGAGACTTCGCGGCAGATATTGCCTACTTAGAAGCGGAAGATTCACCGCAGCACTATTCCGAACGACCCCGCAACGGCTATCAGTGGGATCAGTGCGGTGCCCATGCCGTTTTTCAAATGACCGTAAAGAATGGAAAATTAACGCTGCCGAGCGGTGCGGATTATGAAATCCTCGTTTTGCCGCAAGTCAACCGGATGACACCGGAACTTTTGAAAAAGATTGCCGAATTGGTCAAAAACGGCGCAACCGTGATCGGCAATCGGCCGAACGAAGCGTTGGGACTGACCCGTTATCCCCAAAATGATCAACAGGTCAGGGAACTTGCCGCGGAACTTTGGGGCGATAACAACGA
>JAISQK010000101.1 GCA_031274255.1 Planctomycetaceae bacterium
CGGCTTTAACGCTTTGGGAATCAATGATTGCCAAACTTGGCTCTTCGTTGCGCCCTTCTTGAACTCGAACTTGCTTGCGAAGGATTTCATTGATAGACTCAAATTGTTGGGTGCGTTTGAAGTAGTGAAAATAGCGCCGGACGGTGCCTTCGGGCGGAAAGTCGTGAGGCATGAACCGCCATGGACAGCCGGTTTGGGTTTGATAAAGAATCGCGTTGAGGACTTGCCGAAGGTCGGTGGTTTTGGGGCGTCCGCCTTCGGGCAGGACAAGGAGCGGTTGCAGGATGGACCATTGGTCATCGGTTAAGTCGGTCGGATACGATTGACGTTCGTTGAGTGACATCGGACTCCTTTCTGTTGAAATAATGTCCTCTTAAAACAATGTACTATCCTAACAAAAATCCCGAAAAGGGACAAGAGCAATTTCACTAAATCACCTATTTTACGGCGCAACTACTTAGAGTTTTTTCCGGAAAACGGCAAGCGTTCGTCATTTGGCTCGACAGATGCCAATGGTCACTACGAACTGAAGTTTTCCGCAAGTGCAATCGGAGCAATTCCGGGGAAACACAAAGTCGTTATCCGCACCGGCGCAAGCGAACCTGATCCGGAAAATCCCAACGCCGCAAAAGAAAAGTTACCGGCAAAGTACAACACCGCCTCCGAACTGACGGCAGAACTCAAATCGGGAACCCAGGTGGTGAATTTCGATTTGAAACCGTAACGATGACGTTTTTCAACATGACACCATTGTCAACCGTTCACGGACGTTTTAACCGCCGGTCTGCCGACGGGTGTTGCCCTGTACTCCATTCTCCTGCGGCGTTGCTGCGAAAAGAGGGGGATGTTATAAAAACCTGCAAAAAACGATCCCTCGCGTTTTCTGCGCTGATTGACAACACAACAGTGATTTATTATAGTTTAGTCGGGGGAGGTTTGTACTACCACTCAATTGACTATTTGAAGAAACACCTAACCGATATTTCAATCCAATGAAACCAATACACTTGCTCACGATTTTCTTTTCTCTTATTCTGTTTGTCGCCGCTTTTGCCGACGCAGGCGATAATCCTTTCAATGATGCAGTACGGGAAAAAATCCGTGTCTTGCAAAACAATCCCACGCAGAAAACCGCCGAACGGGTCCGAGCCGCCGAAGCTCTCGGATACATGCGTGCCTGCCAGGCGGAAAATGCTTTAATCGCGGCATTGTCCGATGAAGTCGCCGAAGTCCGCCGCAATGCCGCTTTGTCGCTCGCCTGGTGCGGGAGCCGTTCCGCATTGAAGCCGCTATTGCAAAAATTGGACGACCCCGACTGGACGGTACGTCAATCCGCTGACATTGCTCTCGAAAACCTGACCGGAACGAACATTCCATTCGACGCACTGGGCAGCCCGGCAACCCGGCAGCAGACCATTGTGCAATGGCATGACTCCATTGAAGCGTTGCCGGACAAAAAACTCCCCGCCCATATCCTGACGCTTGTCATTTCGCCGGATCATCGCGAAGCGGCACGCGGACTTCGTGCGGCGGGAGCATTGGGAATGGACACGGAAACCGTCAATGTCATTTCGGAAATGCTGGAACCCTGGCGAAAAACCGGCGACGAAAGAGACGCCGACGCGAAAGTCCGCGTCCAATCCGCTCTCCGCGCGTTGGGGCGTTCCGGTCTGCCGGAAGCGTTTCTCGTGTTGTGCGATTTCCTGCGTAATCCGCAATGGACTCGTTACGCGGCGGACGCTTTGGGGGACTTCGGCGGCGATGACGCTGCGGCTGTTTTGATGGAGGTGTTCCCTTTGCACGCAAGGCAGATTACGGACAATATTCTTGCCCGTGAAAGCGTGATCAAAGCCCCATCCACTCATCCGAGTGATGTGCCGCATCTTGATTCGCGTGATCGGATTTTGTCCGCTTCCTATGCGATTTTGTTTTCACTTTCGCGTATCCCGTTTCACGATCCGAAACTTGATGAGCGTCTGAAAAAACTCGCTCCGCTTATTGTCCAGCAAGTTCCGATGGATATTGACCGTCTTGTTTTTTATGAAGAAGAACCGTTTCAAAAAATATTCCGTTCGCTGTTGATTCGCGCCGGCGAAAAGGAAAATTTACAGGAACATGCTTTCGTTGCTCTTGGCGTTTCGGCAAAACAGGAAACGCCGGCTCCCGCTCATGAATCTGCCGGCAATTCCAAATCCGTTCAAAGTCCGGTACTTCGCGGCGGTGACGAGCCGTTTCACGTTGTTTGCGATGTGAAGGGCTGGGAGGATCTTTATTTGGTTGTTGACAGCGTGGAAGATTATTCGATGGACAGGGCCAATTGGGCGGATGCGAAGTTGATTGACGCAGACGGGCAAGTTGTTTATCTTGACACGCTCCGTTTCGTTTCCGCCGATCAGCAGCATGACAAGTTGATGAGCAATGCCAGTGCCAATTTTCCCGACCTTCGTATCGGCAAAAAACATTTTGCCCGCGGTCTGCATACTCACGCGTTCAGTGTCATTCATTACAAACTCGACGGCAAATACTCGCAATTTTCTGCGGAAACCGGCGTTTGCTCCAGCCGCCAACAAGGACAAGGTTCCGTCCGTTTTCTTGTTTCGCCGGTTCCTGTCGATGCAGTGTCACGTTCTTTGATCTCCAATACCTCTTTCAACTCGAATCTGTTGCTGACGCTTTGCCGTGAGCCGTCGGAGCTGCCGGGAATCATTCCGTTGCTGGATCACCCGAATCATTGGGTACGAATCAATGCCGCCAAAACCTTGCTGTTCATCGGCGACAAACGGGCGATTCCCGCAATCC
This sequence comes from Planctomycetaceae bacterium, assembly GCA_031274255.1. Taxonomy (GTDB): domain Bacteria; phylum Planctomycetota; class Planctomycetia; order Pirellulales; family Thermoguttaceae; genus WRMR01. The sequence goes on from JAISQK010000101.1 coordinate 2,800, forward strand.
GGGAGCGTCTTGCCGCTTCAAAACGTGAAGGAGATTACGGCGAATTTGCTCCGCCGCCTTACAAGGCATCGGCACAGGGACAAGACGAGTTCAATGATCCGACCCCGCGGGATCGTGAAGCACTTGTCATGGCACTCGGCGGTTTTCGCGATGTTGATTCGGTACCGCTTCTTGTCAGGTTGCTCAATGAGGACAAGAACTCGCTTGGGATTCGTCATCGTGCGGCTCTTGCGCTTGACCGGATCGGTACAAACGATGCTCTTGAGGCGTTGCAAGCCGCCGAGCGGAATCATCCGGTTCACAGCATCCGCATGGCCGCCCGTGAAGCACTTTGGCGGCATGATGTTGAGCCGCTTCCGCGATTGCCGGTTCCCGATGTTGCTCCCCCCGTTGTTGCGCCGGACGAAATTCCGCAGCGAGCCACCCGATTCGTATTCCTCAAGGGGGAAATTGTTCCCGACAACAACCCGTTCCAAATGGACAGTTGGCGGCAGGCTTATGCGACCACCGACAGCGGTCCGACTTATCGACCGGGACGCAATCTTTACATTCTTGACATTACGGACGGCAAACCGGTTGTTGAACAGTTGACTCATTTTGCCGATGGTTACGTTGCCGACTGCGAAGTTTCCTACGACGGCAAAACGGTATGGTTTGCCCGCCGTGAGCAACTTTCGCCTTGGTGGCATATTTTCCGGCTGGATTTAACACCGCAAGCGGACGGTTCAGATAACAGCAGTTCAAGTCTTCGTCAAATCACACAAGGACCGTATCACGATGTTCAGCCTGTCGAACTTCCCAGCGGACGGATTGCGTTTTCTTCGACGCGGCTCGGAACCCGCGACGAATATCACGGTTATCCTGCCACCGGGTTAAGCACGATGACTCCCGACGGGCGTGACATTCAAGTCGTCGGTTTCAATTTCGGACGTGATTCCGAACCTGCAGTGGCCGATGACGGGAGCATTTTGATCACCCGTCTTGAGCTTTTTTATTCACGGATGAAAACCGAGTACAATCTCCTTGCTCTTCGTCCGGACGGGACACAAGCCCGGACAATTTACGGTCCCGAACGGCGGTCTTTCTGGCAGAATGTTCATGGCGGTTACGGCGGCTGGTTTGCCGGCGGTGAACCGGACGGATTCGGCATGCGGCACCGTGTCTTACGGCTTACGCAGCCGCAGCCGTTTTCGGCGGACAACATTTTGCTGACAACGCCGGCCGGTCCTGTTTTGACCCAAGGACGGCGCGGCGAACAACTCTTGCGTCAGCCGTTCCTTCGGCAGGGAGGAAACGACGAGATGGTCATCACGACGGCGATTCGTCTTGACGATAAGACCTTGCTCGTTGCCGCCGGGAAAAAGAACAAAGAGATGGAAAGATCGCAATTCCCCAAAGACCCGGTGGCTCTCGGAATTCATACGATGGAGGTTGCGACGGGCCAATTGACGCTGCTTTACAGCGATCCCGCCAGTGCCTGTTACGAAGCAAGACCGCTGCATCCGCGAAGGGTTCCGCCGGTTATTTTTGAAGACCCTGCTTCGCGCAGTTCAAAATTTACCGGTACGCTTTTCGCTCAATCGGTTTTTCATTCACAAGAAGCCCGCACCCGTGATCTTGGCAAACTGCTGCGGGTTGTCGAAGGCCTGCCGCAGGTGACTCGTCACGCAACTCATACGACTCCGGGCGAATTTGCGTGGAAGAGTCATGGCGGAGCATTCGGACGTGATCTTGGGATTATTCCGCTTGCGTCGGACGGTTCGTTTGCGGTGGAGGTTCCCGCCGACCGTTTCATTTCGCTGCAGGTTCTTGACAGTGACCGCAATGTTGTCGGCAATCAGCTTGTTTGGATGAATGTCCGCCCCGGTGAAAACAAGGGTTGCATCGGTTGCCATGAATCCGCCGACACGTCGGTGCCGGCAACACCGTCTCAAGCACTCCGTGCGCCGTATCCGGTGATGCTCCCTTCCGGTGAGCCTTTCCACTTTCACGCAAAGGTTTGGTTCAAGGGGTCACTTCCTGACGAACGCGAAGAACGTCAACGCACCGTCCAATCCGCCAATTGGTTCGGGAGACCATAAGTGAAACAGGAGTATATAGCTATGTGGATAACAGTTGAAATTATTCAAAATGATAGGCTCTTGACTAGTGTACTGTCTCGTTGACATTTAGTATAACATAATGTAAACTTTGCCAGGAAAGGCGGTGACATTATGGCGAGACCAAAAAAGTATATCATTAACCTGTCGGACGAGGAGATAGAAAAACTCAAAAAGGCGCTCAGGAATAAAGCGACTTCAAAAACAGTGTTGCGAAGATGCCAAGTATTGATGGACCTTGATGAGGGG
>JAISQK010000119.1 GCA_031274255.1 Planctomycetaceae bacterium
CTCGCGGTCAATAATAAAAACAGGCGTACCGCCCAGACCCATTGTACCTGTCTTTTTCATCATCGACAACACCTGGTCGAGATGAGAAGTGCCTTTTTTTGGAGCGATGGGCATCGTACTCAGAAAACCGTTGGCGGTCTTGAGATGGGCTTGCACTACAGCAATCGGCGAACCGCTGCAGGCATCAACAACCAGTTGAGCGGTCAAGTCGTAGCCATTGCTGTCCTTGACCGAATCGCTGATGCGATCGCTTTTGGACGAATGATTTTTGTACCCGATTTTACTCCAGTCAAATACGTGAAGAACGTAGTCACTATGTTCAATTTTTTGCTTTGCAAATTGACGTAAAGGCTCGACTAACCGTTGGGGAGTGGTTTTTTCATTTGCGAAAAAACGCCACACGGCTTGGGTGGTGGCAAAGCCTGACTGCTCCCAGAATAGTATAGTTAATCCGGCAGAAGTAGTTTGAGAATGCTGCATAGATTGGTCAACCATTTTATTATAGCGTTTGTTAAGACGTTTGTCTCCAAAATAATTGTGTTCCATTGCACAAAGTTAATATCTTTTTTAACAAAATACATTTGAAAAAATTGTGTAGATACTATTGTGTTTCGAGCGGGGATCGTGGACGTTGCGGAGGGCTTGGGCGAGCAGAGCGAAGGGAGAGGGAGTAGTTGGATTTTCGTGGGGGGAGAATGGCACGGCAACCATTGCCGCTTTCCCTTTAATACGAAAGAAAAACCGCGGCGTTCCGATCTCCAAAAAATTTTGCCAAAATCGTGAAACTTGATAGCCGACTAAGGGTAATATGACGGCACAAGCCCCCTTGCCTTTATGGTATTTACGGGCATAATGGTATAATCAATGGTTTGGCTTTGTTGCGGTCATTATTGCCGATACCAAATAAGTAAGAGGGGGAATGGTTCACTGTACTGTCAGTTTTCCCCGATTTCAACAAAAATATCACACCACGGGGAGCAGAAGAAAAATATGACAAAAAGATTTTTTACCAGTGAAGCTGTCAGTATGGGACACCCGGATAAGTTGGCCGACCGGATTTCCGACGCGGTTTTGGACGCACTTTTCACACAAGACCCCATGAGCCGCGTGGCGTGCGAGACGCTCGTGACGACCGGAATTGCAATCATTGCCGGAGAAATCACGACTCATGCCCGTGTCGATTATCAGGACATCGTCCGGGATGCGATTCGTGCCGTCGGTTATGTGGACGACGATTGGGGAATCAACGCCGACACCTGTGCCGTGATGGTTTCGCTCGACCGTCAAAGCCCCGACATTGCTCAAGGGGTCAATTCCGATGAAGCGGCTCACAAAGATGTCGGTGCCGGTGACCAGGGTCTGATGTTCGGATACGCCTGTAATCATACGCCGGAACTGATGCCGTTACCGATAGCCCTTGCTCACAGAATCACGAACAGATTGACGGAAGCCCGTTTTAATAAAGAGGTTACGTGGCTCCGTCCGGACAGCAAGAGTCAGGTCACCATCGAATTTGACGGCGACAAACCTGTACGGATTGATACGATTGTCGTTTCCACACAGCACGCCCCTTCCATTGACCAAAAGGGAATCCGCGACTACGTGATCCCAAATATCGTGGAGCCGTGTCTTCCGAAGGAGTTGATTCATGGAGACATCAAATATTATATTAACCCGACCGGTAAGTTTGTCGTCGGCGGTCCGCACGGAGACTGCGGTTTGACCGGCCGTAAAATCATTGTCGATACCTACGGCGGTTGGGCTCGTCACGGCGGCGGAGCGTTCAGCGGCAAAGACCCGACGAAAGTTGACCGGAGCGCTGCTTACATGGCACGCCATATCGCCAAAACCGTTGTCGCGGCAGGACTTGCGGATCGTTGTGAGGTTCAGCTTGCCTATGCCATCGGCGTTTCGGAACCGGTCAGTGTGCTGGTAGAGACAGACGGAACGGCAAAAGTTGATGAGGAAAAACTCAGCCGTGCGGTACGTGACATTTTTCCATTGACTCCAAGCGGAATCATCAACGACCTCCAATTGCGGCGTCCGATTTATCAGAAAACGGCGGCAGGCGGTCATTTTGGACGGAATGACGCCGACTTTACCTGGGAAAGTACTCACCGTGCCGAAGAATTGCGGAAAGCTGTCGGTTGAGGCTCTCCGCGATGCGGTTTCGTGTACCGTGCAGACTGTACCGCTGTTGAGCACAGTGTCGCTATTGTGTGTCCTATGTTTTACGGCCAAAGGTTTCCGCCAATTCCATTGCGGCCTGAAACATAGAAGTTTGAAATCATGCGTTGGGGTTAAGAGAGACGATGGAATCATTGCCTGAATGTTTGTATCAGAATGGTGATCTCTCTGATGAGGATTTGAAGACACTGATTGAAACGAATCAGTACGATCAGGCTCTTTTTGCTTTGGCGGCACAGCGACGGAAAGAATATTACGGGAATGACGTTTATATTCGCGGTTTGATTGAATTGACGAATTTCTGTAAAAACAACTGTTACTACTGCGGCATCCGACGTGACAATAAGAATATCGTACGGTATCGGCTTACCGATGAGGAGATATTGTCCTGTTGCGGAAACGGTCACAGACTTGGTTTCCGTACATTTGTATTACAGGGGGGCGAAGACGCATATTATACGGATGAAAGGATTTGCGGGATTGTTTCTGAAATCAAACGGCTCTATCCTGACTGTGCGGTGACGCTTTCACTCGGTGAAAAACCGTATGCAAGTTATAAGACATTTTTTGATGCCGGAGCCAACCGGTACCTTTTGCGGCATGAAACGGCCAACCCGGAACACTATGCGGCACTCCATCCTGAGGAAATGAGTCAGGAAAACCGCAAGGAGTGTCTTTGGAATCTGAAAAAAATCGGTTATCAGGTCGGTTCCGGTTTTATGGTCGGTTCACCATTCCAGATAACGGCTCATCTGATTGGGGATTTACGATTTTTGCAACAGTTACAACCGGCGATGATCGGAATCGGACCCTACATGACGCACAACGGAACGCCGTTTAAAGACTATCCGAACGGGAGTGTTCCTTTGTGTCTTCGGATGATTGCCCTCTTGCGGTTGATGTTTCCGTATGCCTTGATTCCATCGACAACGGCGCTCGGAACCGCTCATCCGCAAGGCCGTGAGATGGGGCTTCTCGCCGGAGCGAATGTGGTGATGCCGAATTTGTCACCGGTGAAAGTGCGAAAGCTGTACGAATTATACGAGAACAAAATCTGCACCGACGAGGAAGCCGCGGAGTGCCGTGGATGTTTGCAACGGCGTGTGGCGTCTGTCGGTTATCAGATTGTGACAAACATCGGGCATGTCAAACCGCGAAAAAACATCGGAAAGTCATAAAAATGCTGACGATTCATCAAAAAGGGGACAAACTCCAAGAGAATCTCAGGAGTCTGAAGAGTGTCATTGTGGCATTTTCAGGAGGCGTGGATTCCACTTTTCTTTTGAAAACCGCACATGATGTTCTCGGTGAAAACGCTGTCGCGGTGACGGGGCGTTCATGCAGTTTTCCTGTACGGGAATTAAACGAGGCGGTCCGGTTCACCAAAGACCACCAAATCGAACATGTTTTCGTTGATTCGGAGGAACTGGCGATAGACGGTTTTTCACAAAATCCTCCCAACCGGTGTTATCTTTGCAAAAAGGAATTATTCACAAAAATCATAAGCTTTGCTGAATCTCGTGGAGTTCCCCATATTGCCGAAGGTTCCAATACGGATGACGACGGTGATTATCGCCCCGGTTTGCAAGCGGTCAGGGAACTTGGAATATTGAGTCCGTTGCGTCAAGCGGAGTTGTCGAAAAACGAAATCCGTGAACTGTCCGGGGAACTGGGGCTGTCTACATGGGACAAGCCGAGTTTTGCGTGTCTGGCATCACGTTTTCCTTATGGGGAAAACATCAACCGTGAACGGCTTCTCATGATTGACCAGGCGGAGCAATTCCTGTTGGATACCGGTTTACGGCAGGTTCGGGTTCGTTATCACGGAAATCTTGCCCGAATCGAAACGGATGATACCGGTTTCGGTATTCTCCTTGATCAAGCCCAGCGGGAACGGATTCACAAGCGGTTCAGGGAAATCGGCTTCACCTATGTCGCGGTGGATGTTTTGGGGTACCGTACCGGAAGCATGAACGAAACGCTGAAACTGATTGAGTGATCGTACTGTTTCCATATGGTCAGAGGAGAAGACCCCATTTTTGCGGACGGTTTTTGACAAAATACTTATCGTTAAGGAGAATTGAAATGATTGTCAGGCATAAAAAAATGAAATGGCTGCATTTATCAGGCGTCGTGCTGACTGTTGTCATTGTTGCCACCGGTCTGACCGGAGCACAGACAAAAAACGAAGTCACCGGAACAGCAAAAGACGATCTCAATACTCAAGAGGTAATAGAAATAATGCACGGATACTCAAATTCGTGATATATCAGGAAGAACTGCTGAAAAAAGTAATGCCGTAAAAAACAGCCGGAAATGTTGGTTAGCACGACTGACTCATATGTATTTCGTAATCCATTCGCTCCATCGGCAGAGTCAATGTATTGCCCGATCGGGGAATTGAAGCATGTGGAATTTCCGGTATAGTAATATAATGATTCTGGGAAGATGAAAAAGAAATCATGTTTGAAGGTCATTGCGGCATGTGTGATGTTCGTATTCTTTTTTACACTTGCTGTGAAATGGATTACAGATCATTTTCTCGTGTTTGATTTATCAGAAATGATTGAGATAAACAACCGTGAAATCGACTATCAGGTCGCGGAAGCCGTCAAAAAGAAAGGTGATGTTTACATCAATCTTCCTCGAATGTGGCCGACGCCGAAAGGGTGTTTTGCAGGACGACGTTTGGCTCCGCTTCATGGTGTTCACGGAATCACGGCAGTTCACATTTCGGCTCCCCACGAAAGGTTTCCGCTGGAAGGAATGCAGCATCTGGCTTCACTGCCGGACTTGCAAACATTATTGTTTCAGGATACTCCGTTTGAAGGAATCCAAACGTTTGAACCGTTGCTTGACGCGGAGTCGTTGCAGAAACTGGAGTTCCAAAACTGTGCAATGGACGGTTATGCGTTGATTTCGCTTCAGACATTCATCGATAACCGTCCGGATATTATGATTCGTTTCCTGGATGTTGATCGACGGTTTTATTGGTGAAGGACATTGAACATCCGAAATGAAACGTGATAGAATATAAAGTAAAGCATTCTCATGAGTATATCATTTACCGCAAAATGCCGTCAGGCACTGAGCCGGTTGCTCCGGCGTGACAATCTTTCGGCGGAAGAAACCGAGTCGCTCTTTGACGCTGTGTTTACCGGTGCGGAACCCGATCTGACGCAGGAAGAGTCACTCCTGTTTGCGGCGTTTCTTGTCGCGATGGCCTCGAAAGGGGAAACCGTTCAGGAACTCGTCGGAGCGGCACGAAGTCTGCGGCATCATGCAAGACGGATTCAGGTGATCGGTTCCCCGGTGGTCGATATTGTCGGAACCGGCGGCGATTCGCTTCACACGATCAATGTTTCGACAACATCCTCCTTTGTCATTGCCGGTGCCGGAGCCGTGGTGGCCAAGCATGGAAACCGTGCCGTATCAAGCCGCTGCGGAAGTGCCGATGTCCTTGAAGCGTGCGGCGTGAATTTGCAGTTGCCGCCGGAACAGGTTGAAGAGATCATCGCTCAGATCGGAATCGGCTTTTTGTTTGCACCGCAGTTTCATCCGGCCATGCGGCGTGTCGCACCGATTCGCAGATCGCTCGGAATCCGCACATTGTTCAACCTTCTCGGACCGCTGACCAATCCTGCCGGAGCGGGATGTTCGCTGCTCGGTGTGTACGATCCGAAACTGACGGAAATGTTTGCGGCGGTGCTGCGGGAACTCGGCTGCCGCCGGGCGATGGTCGTGTACGGTTACGACGGTATGGATGAATTGACCCTGACGACACGAAGCCGCGTGACGGAATTTTTCGACGGTTGGCTCAAGACGTATGATTTTTTCCCGGAACTTTATTTCGACGGCGAACTGGCGGATCCGGAAGACCTCCGCGGCGGGGACGCTGTGGAAAACGCGGAGATTTTACGCGGAATTTTAAGCGGCAAAACCCGCGGAAGCAAGCGGAACATCGTTCTGCTCAACACCGCCGCCGCACTGGTTTGTGCCGAAAAAGCCGGAACCATCGAAGAAGGAATCCGCCTTGCCGCCGAGTCCATTGACTCCGGTGCCGCCCTCGGTAAGCTGCAGCAGTTGATTGACAAGTCGCATACTTAAGCAGTGTCGTTTGAGTTGATCAATAAAAACAACAGTGATTTAAATCAAGAGGAGAGTGGTGACTCAAAGAGAGACATGCGTTGCCTTCCGACATGTCTTCGGCCTCAAGTTGGAAAGATTTTTCTATCTGATGCCGACCGTCTCGTAGAGACTGGGAGGCCACCGCCTGCCGCGGCTCGCGGCAGGGATCCAACGCCCTCGCGTTGGCCGCCGGAGGCAAATATTATTTTCTTTCATGCTGTACTTTGTGCTCTATCCGGTACATCATCTCTATTTGTATCAGCACTCTCATCAAGAAAAGAGTGTGGTGACAAAGTTCCGGTCTCTCTGTTATTGTTATTTCAGTATTCCCAGCCTTTGCGGGGTTCCTCACTGAGGTACGGATCGGCAGCAGGACAGTTCACCGCTTTGAGATGAACAGCATCCCATTCCAGCTTCGTACCGGTGCGGAAAGCTGCCGCTCCAAGCTGAACCGCTTTCGCCAGCGATCCGGAATAGTCGAAGTGACAAAGACAATCCTGCGGTCTTCCCTCTTTGCACGCTTTGAGCCATTCCTTGTGATGACCGATGGAGTCAGGAAGGAACGGTTTCGGCGGCGTGAAACTTTCACCGGCACCAAGCACCGGACAAACAATGTGCTTCCAGTAGTCCGTCATGATCATTCCCTTGTCGCCGACAAAAATCACACCGGAACCCCATTGCGGAAGATTCCTTTCCTTAATGATCGGCGGTTTCAGACCGCCGTCGTGCCATGAAAGATTGACCGCCGGATGTTTGTCGGTTTCCTGAAACGTGTAGCGTACCTCCAACCGTTTGGGGGCGACTTCAGAATTGGGCTTTTCCTCGCAAAACGCTTCTATCGTGAACGGGTCACGCAGTCCGAGTGCCCAGTAAGGCAAGTCCATATAGTGGCACGCCATGTCTCCGATGGCGCCGCTTCCGAACGCCCACCAGCACCGCCACGCACCGCTGAAATACTGCGGATGATAGGGACGCATTTGTGCCGGACCGACCCAAAGGTCCCAATCCAGTGCGGCGGGAATGTCATGTTTATCGGTCAATGTTTCGCGGCCGCCGTAACTTGCCGAACACCAGACATGAACATCGCTGATCTTACCGACGGCACCGGACTGAATCAGTTCCACGACGCGGTGATAATTAGGCTCCGCATGAATCTGCGTTCCCATCTGCGTGACGAGATTCTTTTCTTTGGCAATCTCCATCATCTGTTGAATCTGCGACACCGTATGGGCAAGCGGCTTCTCACAGTAACAATGTTTCCCCAGTTTCATGCCGGTCAGGGCGGCAACCGCATGAGTGTGGTCGGGCGTGGCGACGGTCACGGCGTCGATTTTATCCGCCATTTCCTCATACATTTTACGAAAGTCCTGATAGGGTTCCGCATTGGGAAATTCCTTTTTCCGGTCTTCCAGGAATTTCCGTTCGACATCACAAAGAGCGACAATGTTTTCCTGTTTGACATTCTGAACACTGAAAATTCCCTGATTTCCGACACCGATACAAGCGATGTTGAGTTTGGAATTGACATCACGTTCCCGCGCGAAAGCCGGAGCGGGAAAAGCAGATGCGGAAACACCTGCGGCCGCGGCGGAAAAAGCCGCCGCTTTGAGAAAATCACGCCGTTTGACCCGATTGAACACTTTTCACCTCATCAATCTGTTGTGTGATGGAAACGAAAACATCAATCCTACAACATTTCGAGAGCGATGTCCAGAGAACGGTTCATTTTTTCTGTTTTTCGTCTTTTTCCATGTCGGGAACAAGAGAGGGACGGTGGAGCATGGCACGGTTGACGAGGACGTAATTTTCACCCTGATATTCCGTGACGGTATAATCCACCACCCATTGATTGAGCATTTCTTCACTGTTCAAGACCTGAGCGATACGGTCAAGATTCAGATTTTCAAGGCACCGGAAACGCTGAAGTCCGTTATTGGTCAGGAGCAGGACACGATTTCCGGAAAACTGAAACTCACAGATTTGGTTCCGGCAGGCGGTCCCTTCCCGAAGATGCAAAGGAACCTCTTGACGTTTTTGAATCCCGGACTTCAAGTCGTCAATTCCAAACTCCGAATAATTCAGAAATGCCGGGGACGGCTGCTGTGCGGGCAGTACAAAATGGAGAACGCTTAAAATCAGTAATCCTGTAACAAAGCCGGAAATTTTTCGCATGGTCATTTGGAATTTTTGAGGAAAATGACAAAACTCAACAGCAAAGCACCGCGGCCGTACCATACGGAGATCGGTACCGTCAGCGGAGGAACCTGAATGTCGGAACCGGTCAGGGCGTCGAGACTGTCTTTTGCAGCCAAGGCAGGATGATTGGTTTTTCTCGCCAGAAACAGCGTCGCGTCACTTGTCAGGACGACACGCTGAACCGCAAGGAGTTCCAGACCAATCAATAGTAAGATCACAGAAATAATTAACATCGTTTCTCTTGAAAGTTTCGGCATAACAAAAACCTCACTTTTGAAAATAATTGACCAACGCGACCGTTTAAGTGTTGTATACTTTTTCAAAATATAGCACATATTTTTCCTACATTACTAAAATTCCCGGGAAATGGATTCCCAATGTTTCGTCAGGGGATAGACTTTGAGAGAAAATCAACACGCCGTTTCCATCCATTTTTCACAAAGGAATGGTCTGACATGAACTATTTCACCTGTTTTTCACTGTTTTTACGCATCATCGGTCAGGGGATTCTCGGAGTCACGGTGTTGGCCGCCCCGTGGTGTTACGGCTCGGTGGAATCGTGGCCGCAGCCGTGGCTGTTTACCGGAATCCTTGCCGGTCTTCTGCTTGGAGGTCTCACTCAGCTTCTGACTCCGACACGGCAGAATCTGACAATAACGATAATCCTGCCGATCTTGCTGATTATCGGGTTTGTGAAGTTGCAGCTTTTGCCTCTTTCACCGGAAACGCTCAGGACGCTTTCACCGCGGGCGATGGAACTTCGGGAGCAGCTCTTGCCGGCCCGGGACTCGGAGGAGTACAGGCTCCTTCAGACAGCCTTGCCGGAATTTCCCGGTCACTTTCATGCGGCAATGAGTATTTATCCGGCGGCGACGCGGCATTTGCTGGCCCTGTTTTTGCTCGTCACAGGAACATTTACCGCCGGAATACTTCTGTTCACGAGCCGAAAGAGTGTGCAAATCATTGTGACGCTGGTTGCCATTAATGGAATGGCACTCGCGTTGCTGGGAATGATACTGCGGCTTGTCAATGTGAAAAGCGGATTCCTCTACACAAATACTTTTGCCGCTTATTCCAGTTTTTTGAGCAAGAACACCGCCGCAGGGTATCTCTGTATTTGTCTCGGCGCGACGGTGGCGGCACTTCTCTGGAGTTATTTTTCCTCGGAAAACTATAAAACCTATCAATATCTTCGTGAGGTGGGAGACACCGATGACACTCTTTTTCAGCGGTTCACAAACCGTCTTTCCACCATGCTGTCAGGAACCGTTCTGACATGGCTTCTCTTTTTGGGAATCCTTGCCGCGGGAATACTGGTCAGTTATTCGCGCGGCGGTGTGATTGCCATGATATTTTCCCTGCTTATCGGTTTGGGGCTTTTGGGATTGACGCAGCACAACAAAATGCCGCTCGTCATTCTTCTCGTGATTTTGCTCGGCGGTGCCGGACTGATTACCTGGGGAGGATTGTCCGGGAGTGTCATGGATCGTCTTTCCACACTTCTTGAGGAGGACACTTTTGTCAAAGAGGCACGTCCCACGAACTGGAAAAACGCCTTTCAAACCATTCACGACTATCAGGGACGCGGCTCCGGTTTCGGAACCTATCAATACGCCGTGCTTCCCCATGACGAAACCGCCGCCAAGAAGTTGATTTTTGTGCATGCGGAAAATCAATATGTGGAAATTCTGACAGACCTCGGATATGCCGGATTTTGCTTGTTTCTGGCGATGATTGTGATGGCTTGTGTCGCCGTGTCGCTGTTTTTACGGAGTCCGGCGGAATGGAATATGGCGTTGGGAACAGGAATACTTGTTGTGATTACCGGTCAATTGGTGGCGTCGCTGGCGGATTTCGGACTTTACATCCCGTCCAACGCGATGCTGCTGGCATTCATGACGGCACTTCTTGGGGTGAGTTCTTCGGAAAACACGGCGGCGGCAAGACCGCTTTTGAGCCGGGGAATCACTGCCGGATGTTCGCTGATATTCTTCGGGCTTCTGTTTTGGGGACGCTCGGAAATTGTCAAGGTGGACCGCATCGAAAGAATCACCCGTGAAGCCGAGGCTCTGGGGACTCCTCAGACGGTTGAACCGGCAAAACTTCAGGATGTCGCGCAGCGTCTGGAGTCGGCGGTTCGGCAGCGTCCCGACAGTGCCGCCGCTTTGATGCGTCTTGCGGAGCTGAAAATCGCACTCTTCCGCAGAGCGGCATACGATGAACTCAAAACGTTGCCCGCCCACGCAAACAGTGAGGAAAAGGCTGTTTGGGCGATGACGTCGCTTGAGCATTTGCACAATCAGATTTGCCTTTGGAAGAGTCTGAATTTCAAGGTTCCGCTGAGACAATTGCAATCCTCTCCCATCGTGAAGGAACATCTTGTTCCGGCGTTTCCGATTTTGTTACAGGCCCGGAACGCCTGTCCGCTGATTCCAAGATCGCACCTTCTCCTTGCGGAACTCGCACCGCTTACGGACACACAGAATCAACTTCACGACTTCGAGGAAGTTTGTATCAAACGTGTCACGATTTGCTCACCGTACAGTTCCGCAATGCTTTATTCTTGCGGCGTTTTGGAGAAAAATCTTCGGAATTGGGATCGCGCTTACGAATACTGGAAACGTTCCCTGGAACTTTCGCCGACGTATCTTACTCCTGTTACGGCGGAGATCAAGCTCAGAATCAACGAGAAAAACGCTTCCGAAATTTTTGAAAAGGTGTTTCCGAACACTCCCAAAATCAACTACGCACTTTATACGAACCATTTTTCACCGGCGTATTCACCGTTCTTGTTTGAGATTGCGGCATCCCGTGACGAAGCACTTCTGCTGGCTCGTCCGGAACTTCTCAACGAAGGCGAAAAACACGCACAGCTCGGACATCTCTATTTTCTGAGGAAGGATTACACCAAAAGTGTCCGCGAGTTTCAGGAAGCGTTACGTTATCAATCGGACAATCACCGCTGGCTTTACCTCCTGGCGCTGGCGTTCTATCATCTGGAGCAATATCAGGAATCCGAGCAGGCGATTCGGCAGGCGGTCATGCACAAACCGGCCAATCAAACCTACCGGAATTTTGTCAAACAGATTCAAAAGCAAATCGAAAACCAACGGAAGAAAGAGGAATTGCTTTTCCGGTGAAAAAATTTCCGAAGGACGCTTGACACTTCCGGCGGACGGAACTAGAATGAGGAAAAATTGTGTTTGCCGGTTTACATAAAGAGTCTATCAATGAACCGTCCTTTCGTATTCTGTGACCAGTCCCGAAGTTGGCGTTTCCGGCGGCGTACCAGAAATGTTCCGGTCGGTTTTTGTTCTGAGCAGTGAAAGAAACTTACTCAATGGCCATTCAAACTGACCGTGAATGACAGAATTTCACGGCTTGAATCAAGAACAAAACAGTGAGAAAAGCCGTTCCCCGAAGGACGGCTTTTTTTGTTTCCCATTTTATTATTTTTTACCGATTTGACTTGCCATGTCCACTGATTTTGCCCGGTTTTCGGAACAATGTTCCGGTTTCGACGTTGTTCCTGTCACGAAGCGGCTTTTGGCCGACCTCCACACACCGGTTTCGCTTTTACAGCAGTTTTACGAGGGGCAGGAGGGGGTTTTTCTTTTGGAAAGTGTCGAAGGAGGGGAAAAATGGGGGCGGTATTCCTTTCTCGGAATCGCCCCGCATGCTTTTGTTGACATCCTCAAGGACGATGTTCTGGTCCGTGAGTTTGACGAGTCGGGCAATCCCGCCGCGGAAACGCGGATTCCTCACAACGGCAAGCCGCTTCCGGTGCTGCGTGAGCTGATGAACCGCTACAAGACCTCGGAGCAGCCGGATTTGCCGCGGTTTTTCGGCGGGCTGGTCGGATATTTCACGTATGAGATGGTTGGTTTTTTCGAGAACATTCCGAACCGGCTGGCGGATTTCCCCGACCGTGAGCCGTTTGCAAGTTTTGTGATTCCGCGGACGATGCTGATTCTCGACAATGCCCGGCAGACGCTGACGATTTGCGTTTTGATGTTCCCGAACCGGTCCAGGGTCCGGGAGAAACGGCTGCTTTACGCTCAGGCGGTCGCGGAGACGGATCGGATTGCCGCGGAGCTTGAAAAGCCGAAACCGTCGCCGCAGCCAGCTCAGACCGAAAAATTGAAGCTGAAGCCGGTGCTTTCGGAGGACGATTATTATCATCGGGTGGAAATCATTAAGGAGCACATTGCCCGCGGCGATCTGATTCAGTGTGTTTTTTCGCAGCAGTTTGTCTCGGACAACGTGCCGGACGCGGTCTCTTTGTATCGGGCGTTACGTTTTGCGAATCCGGCGCCGTACCTGTTTTTCATGCATCTTGGCGGCACGGTCCTGGCGGGTTCTTCGCCGGAAACGATGATCCGCCTTGAAGGGCGGACGGCAACATTGCGTCCCATCGCCGGAACCCGGAAACGAGGCGAGACCGAACAGCGGGACCGGGAACTGGCCGATGAAATGCTGCGTGATCCCAAAGAAAAGGCGGAGCATCTCATGCTTGTCGATTTGGGCCGCAACGATTTGGGACGTGTTGCCCGGACCGGAACCGTTCAGGTGACCGATCTGATGTTTATTGAGCGTCATCCGCATGTGATGCACCTGGTGTCCAACGTGACGGCCCAACTGGAGGACGGTTATGACGGTTTCGATCTTTTTGAGGCGACTTTTCCGGCGGGAACGCTCAGCGGCGCTCCGAAGGTCCGCGCGATGCAGATCATTGCGGAACAGGAGACCGTCCCGCGAGGCCCGTACGGCGGCGCGGCGGGTTACATTTCGTTCCACGGCAACATTGACTTCGCGATCACCATCCGCACGGCACGTCTTCGTGACGGCAGACTCACCGCTCAGGCCGGCGGCGGCATCGTGTACGACTCCGTGCCGGAACTTGAACGCAAGGAAACGGTCAATAAGGCGATGGGAATCTCCCTTGCCGTCGATGCGTTGACAACCAGATGATGTTCGGTTGAGAATGTGGCACAGGCGGAATTGATAAAAAACAAACTTTGGGTCATCAAAGCCGTTGACCGTCGCACACGGAGAACTGTGGCCCGGGTACTTGGCGGTCGTGATACTGCAACCTTCCGACGGCTCTACGACAAGCTCAAACACCTGACAAACTGCACTTTTTATACCGACAAAGGGGAGGCCTTTGCTAAAGTCCTGCCGTCGGAACGGCAAGTCATCGGCAATCCGGGGCAAATCACGCCACGGTGCCCCTGTGCGTAAGATCCAAAACACCGCGTTGAGGAATTGACGATTGTCGCGGGCATTGCCGCTTTATGTGCCTTTGCGTCCCGGCAGATGTTCTTCGAGTAATGTTCCCATTGCGTCCGAAATGTCATGCCGATGATAAGCCGCGTCCATCTGAGAAAACCTCCATTTTTCTTTTGATTAGAACACTCTGACTTTCCTCTGTCAACTATTGACGACACTGTCTAAGGGAATGTCTGTCGACGGACAAACGTGCCGTTTGATCGCCCATCGCAAGCGGTTGGAAACGTTATCATGTTCTCCAACAGGTAGCCTCCCGGTCGGCCGTGCGTTGTTTCGCCGCAAAATTAAAATTTTCCTTAAAATCCGCAAGTTCGGAACAGTAAATCCCGATAAACACAAACAGAAAATGTATCGGAAAAGCAGGTCTTTCTGAATGTCGCGGATATCCTGTCCGACAACAGGCAGACGGTTCAGATGCCAGGCGGCCTATCTTCTGAATATCATTGGGTTTATCAGGCAAGACTCACGTCTCGAACATGAAATTGAAAGGAATCGAAGACAAAATGTCCAAAACAAATATTTATCTGGCAGTTCTGGGGCTGACTGCGGTCACGGTTCTGACATCGGCAGGCTGCGTTGGAGTGGTCGGTCCGTCATTGGGGCCGCTCAGTATTCCGATTCCCGTGTCGCCGTCATTCCAGCACGAGTATGAAAACATGGCCTGGGAAAAGGAGCGTTACTCCAAAGTTCCGATCATGGATCCCATCATCGACGGTCAGGCACACGCACTGGATCCGCCGTCGGATGATGAAGTGATGCGTGCTCTGGAAAAAGCACATCCCACTCGCAACGGCGTTCCCGGACTCGAAACCCGTACCCGTAACAACGTCAAAATCGTCAAGGAACTGATCGGCAACTACCTTGACCCGCCGCGGGAAATGCCGCTGTGCGGTCCGGTTCAGGTGCATCACACCCATTACAAATGTACTGTTTATTACACGGAAGTGATCCATGTCGGTTTGCCGATTCCGTACACACGGATCAATGAAGACGCTCAGGAAGTGGTTTACATCGACCATGATCATCTTCACCGCGTCGGTAATGTCGATGACGGCAAAGGAAGCGGGATCGTGATGGAATGATGTTTGTTACGTATCGGTGAATTGATTGTCCAAAAGCCGCTTTTCCACGTGAGCGGCTTTTTTCTTTTCGGCAGGGTTTGAAAAAAACCGCTGTTTTGTTATACTTGATGGCGAGTTTACCCTTTTGATTCCTTCACGATTCGGAGTTGTTCCCGCGATGCTCGACCGAAAATATATTCTCGAAAATGCCGCACTGGTCAAAGAAAATTGTATGTGGAGAGGCGTTTCCGCCGATGTGGACCGTTTTGTGACACTGGAGGCTCTCCGTAAGGAAAAACAGACGCAGACGGATGAGTTGAACCGGCAGAGTAATGAGGTCTCCAAGTCCATCGGAAAGGCCGGATCGCCGGAGGAAAAGCAGCGTTTTGTCGAACAGGGACGCAGAATCCGCGAAGAAACGGCCAATATAAAGTCTGAATTGGAAAGCATTTCCGACGAACTGGACTTGATTCACCGTTCCATTCCGAATATGACCCATCCGGCGGCGCCGATTGGAGCGGACGACCGGTCCAATACGGTGGTTTCCTACGGAAAAACGCCGGTATCGGTGTATTCTTTCACGCCGAAGGATCATGTGGAACTGGCGGAAAAACTCGGACTGATCGACTTTGATTCCGGTGCAAGAGTCGCAGGGGCCGGGTTTTACTTTTTGAAAAACGAAGCGGTTTTACTCGAAATCGCGCTGCAGAAATACGCGGTGGACACGCTGATTCAAGCCGGTTTCACGCCGATGGCGACGCCGGACCTTGCCCGAAACGATGTTTTGCAGGGAACCGGTTACATTCCCCGCGGAAATGAAACACAAATCTATAGTGTTGAAAATTCCGACCTGAGCCTTGTTGCGACGGCGGAAATCACGCTCGGCGGGATTTTGGCGGGTCAAACGGTCGATCAGGAGGAACTGCCGATGCGTCTTTGTGGAATCAGCCACTGTTTTCGGACGGAAGCGGGCGCGGCGGGACGGGCGTCGCGCGGACTTTACCGGGTGCATCAGTTCACGAAAATCGAAATGTTCGCTTTCACGCGACCGGATCAGAGTGACGCCATGCACGAGGAAATGCTGGGCTTGGAATGTAAGATTTTCGACGGCCTCGGCATTCCTTATCGGATCGTGGACACCGCAACCGGCGATTTGGGCGGTCCGGCTTACCGGAAATACGATCTGGAAGCGTGGATGCCGGGACGCGGAGATTATGGCGAGGTGACAAGCACTTCCAACTGTACCGATTATCAAGCCCGGCGGCTCAACGCACGTTATCGGGTCAAAGGGGAAAAAGGAACCCGTCTGCTGCACACGCTCAACGGCACCGCCATCGCCGTAAGCCGTGCATTGGTCGCGATTTTGGAACTTTATCAACAGGAAGACGGTTCCATCGCCGTTCCGGAGGTATTGCGTCCCTGGGTCGGCAAGGACCTCATCCGGCGGTAAAAAAGTGTCGAGTCCGAACGAAGACTTTTCTGCATGTTCTCCCTTTAGACTCATTACATAAGCAAAGAGTATCATGGACCCTTGGATTTGGACAGTTTTACTTTTGGTGTCGGCTCTCGGAATCGGTTTTCTGGAGCTGTTTGTCCCTTCGGGCGGAATTTTGGCTGTTCTGGCGGTGTTGGCACTGATCGGAAGCATTGTGTTCGGATTCGTACAAAATCCTGTTTTCGGCGGTGTTTACCTTTTTTTACTGCTGGTCGGAGTTCCTCTTTTAATACGGAACATGATCAGATTGTGGCCGCAAACCCCTATCGGCAAAAAAATCCTTCTCGACCCGGAACATGATCCTGCGTTGGAATTTGTACAAAATGATAATCCGTTTCAGAATCTTTTGGGACAAACCGGTACCGCACACAGTCCGATGATGCCGAGCGGTCAGATTGAGCTGGACGGCCATTTTTACGACGCCACCACGGAAAGTATTCCTGTTGAAGCCGGAACCCCGATTCTCGTCGTGCATGTTCAGGGAAACATCATCACCGTGCGGCCATGCGGGATCAATGATCCGAACGCGGCAAAATCAGGAGAGACGCCTCCGCTGCAACATCCCGTGGAGGAAGAGCTTCAGGTTGAAGACCCCTTTGCATAGAAAATGACACGATTTTCATTAAAACTCGCGGCCTCTGACCGCACCTGTTGATTCTCACTGATATCCGGTTTATAATTTCCGTTGATTGGAGTCTTCCGTTCTCTCTTGTTGTGCCGGGACACCGAAGCCGACGGAAAAGCTATGCTCCGCACTCATCACCGCAGCCGCCGCCTCGAAATTTCAACTGCCGGCATACAATACATACAATAATACTATGAATGATAAAAATCGAAGAACATTGACAGGTGTTTTGGCGGCCGCTTTTTTGATACTGGCGGCGGTGAGTCATGTTCAGCACTGGGGCGGCGCGAATGACATGACGACGGGCGTCTTTTCGCGGACGGCGATTCTCCTTTCGGCCGTTTGGTTTGCCTGGTATGATTTGCTCCGATTGCCGAAATTTCTTCTGTTTTTTGCACCGGTTCTCATTGCGGCGGTGATCATCCGCCCTAAACTTGCGGTTTATCTGTTGAGTCTGGCGGTGCCGATCTGGGTTGTTCTCAAAACGCTGCAATTTTTCTCGACACCGATTTCCGGCGGTAAAAAATAGTTCCTCATTCCATCCGGCGTAAATTTTCCGAAGGGAACGGTTTTTCGTTGACATGAGGATTTTTGTAATCTAAAGTATACTTATGGAATCATGTCCATTTTATAGCTGAGTCCTTTCATGTCAAAAGAGGAACCGGATCGCACATCCGTAACGGAAACACCGCAAGTCCGCGTCAGCGTGGTGATGCCGGCGTACAATACCGCGGCGTATATCGCAGAGGCGATAGAGTCGGTCATTGCGCAGACATTTTCCGGCTGGGAACTGATTGTGGTGAATGACGGTTCAACGGATGAAACCGTCAAAACCGTCACTCCTTTTCTTCGAGACAAGCGGATCACGCTCCTTTCCAAGCCGAACGGCGGAGCGGCCAGCGCGAGAAACGCGGGGATTCGGAAGGCTCAGGCGGACTTGATCGCATTTCTGGATTCCGACGATTACTGGCTGCCGCGAAAACTCGAAAAGCAACTGGAATGTTTCCGAACCTTTCCGGACATCGGGGTTTGCGGCACGGGAATGGTTATTATCGACCCTGACAGCAATGTGATTTCCCTGGGAACGGTTCCCGATTTTCATGGAAATCCTTTCCCGACCATTCTGGAACATTCGCTGGCAAACATGTCCACCGCGATGGTCCGCCGCGATGTCATTGAGAAGGCGGGACTGTTTGATGAGACGCTTGGGGCGGCTCCGGAGGATTACGAGTTCTGGCTCCGTATTGGAAAATACGCCGTTTTTCACATTCTCAGCAAGCCGCTGGCCTGTTACCGGAAAGGACACGAAAACACCTCACAGCGTTACGCGGAACAGCGGCATCAATTGACGCTGGATGTCATCCTTCCCCGGTTTATGAAGGAACAGGACGGAGAAAAGTACATCAAATGGCATCATCTGGCACGGATGAAAGCATGCCGCCACAAATACCGTGCCGATTCCGCCCTCCGATGGAATGAACGGACTTACTGGCTTTTCCGTTCATTTCTCGCGTGGCCGTTTTACGGAGAAGCCTGGTCTGCGGTTCCCTGGCTGTTTTTTCCGCCGAATTTTATCCGCCGGGTGAAACGTCTTTTGAAACGGAACCGTACCGCACCGCACGAACAACAGGGAGATTCCAGTGACGGAGAATCATAAAGAGAACAACAAAGAGACAGGATATTTACGGCGTTTGCTCGGCGGGTCCATGTTGTCGATAGTCAACCTGCTTGTCGGAATCGGAATCAGCTTTATCATGGCCCCGATTTTCATTCATACGCTTGGTCCCCGTCACAACGGCATCTGGGTGACGGCAAGCGTCTTTACCGGCTGGTACGCCCTTCTGGATTTCGGGTTGAGCCATGCGGTATCCCGGTTTTTCACGAAATCGTTCGCCTCGGGAAATGAGGAGGATTGCAACACTTACGCCAGTACCGGACTGTTTTTGTACGTGATTTTGGGCGGAATGGCGTTTCTCTTTGCCGCGGTGATCGGACTGGTGACGTTTTTTTTCGCGGACAGTTTTTTCACGGAGGAAATTCAGGACATTAACCTCCTTGCCGCGGTGATTATTCTGGTCGGATTCGCGTTTGCCCTGGATTTTCCGCTCCGGTCGCTTTACGGCGTCACGACCGGCGCCATGCGTCACGATCTGGCGGGAATCACAAGTGTCGTATTCCGTATTCTCGGCGCGGGAGTCACTCTGACGGTTTTCTATTTCGGCGGACGTCTGATTTCTCTGGTGACGGTCAACGCGGTTTTGGTCATGATTCAGATTTTCGTCTATTACCTCCTTGCCAGACATGCGTTTCCCAAGCTTCACCTGTCGCGGAAGAATGTCCGGAAAACGCATGCCGTGGCACTGTTCGGCTACAGTTTTTACGGTTTTATCGCGCAAATCGGCGACTTGATCATTTACCGCGTGGACAATCTTGTCGTCGGAGCGATGATGTCGCTTTCCGCCGTGACCCATTACAACATTGCCATGACAATGGTCGATTACTACAAAGGGCTTTTGATGTACGCCTCGGCATGGATGGTGACGTGGCTGACATTTCTTGACGCCAGGAAAGATCGGGAAAACACGCTTCAGACAATGGTATTCGGTTACAAGTTCTGCTCCTGCTTTTCGGGATTCATCGTTTTCGGACTGGTGATGTGGGGAAAGCCGTTCCTTGCCCGGTGGATGGGGACGGATTATCTTGACGCGATGCCTTGTCTGGTGATTCTCGCCGCCGCGGCGACCATTCAGGCGATGCAGGAACCGAATATCCGGTATCTTTATGCGACATCGAATCATCATTATTTCGCGTTCACGAATGTTCTGGAAGGAGTCTTGAATCTTGGAATGAGTATCCTCCTTGTCCGGATGAACTACGGTATGGTCGGCGTGGCACTTGGAACGCTCATTGCCGCGTTCCTTTCGCGGGGGATTCTGATTCCGTTTTTCGTTTGCCGGCTGCTGCGGCAGAGTCTGTTGAGGTACTACGCACGGTTCCTCGGATACCTTTTACGCATGGCCGTTTCGCTGATTCTGCCGGGAATCCTCACCGTTTTTCTGGTGGAACCGAATTATCCGCGGCTCTTTCTTGTCGGAATTTTGAGTGCCGTTTGCTATTTCCCGACAATCTATTATATTGGTCTGAATGCCGGAGACCGGAAAAAGATCCTCGGCTTTTTATTCAGGAAGAATCCGTCTTAATCCATTCCATTGTCTTAGGAGTCGAAAATAAAATGTCAGAAATTTGCGAAGAAATATTGAACCTTCCGGCCATTGAGCTCATTTTAACCAAAGACAGGTTCGCACTTTTGATGGGCGTGAAGCTGGAAGCGTTACAATTGTCCTATGCCAAGGTTTCGCTGGAGATTGAGGAAAAGCACCTCAACGGGGTTGACATTGTTCAGGGAGGAGCGGTTTTCGCCATGGCCGACTTCGCTTTTGCACTTGCCTCCAATTCTTATGGGACGACGGCAGTGGGAATCGAGTCTTCCATTTCGTATTTCAAACCGTCCCGGTCCGGAAAACTCTTTGCGGAAGCGGTGGAACTTTCCCGTTCCAAAAGTCTTGGAGCCTACGATGTCAAAATCACGAACGAACAGGGAAATCCGGTTGCGGTATTCCACGGACGCTGTTTTTACCGGCCGTGAAATCCTTTTTCCACTGTACGGTTTGGTTTCGGTTGATTTTCGGTCAGGAAGCCCCAACGGGCAGTAGCATGTTGCCAGTTGACAAAAAAGAATTGCACCGGAACAAATGGGAGATTGGGGGGCGGCAATCCTGATTTGATGAATAATCTTTGCCTCCGGCAGCCAACGCGAGGGCGTTGGATCCCGGTAGGCTCACACTCACTTCGTTCGGTTCGCCGTCGGTTGGAAAAATCTTTCTATAC
>JAISQK010000217.1 GCA_031274255.1 Planctomycetaceae bacterium
GTGATGCCGAGTTAGAACAAATCCACTTGCAACCGCAAGATTTTCACCGCGATTGGAACTATAGGATCAAAACAAAAACAATACAAAAAAAGTAATGGTATTTGCGCAGGGTTACTAACAGGAGCGGGTTCGCGGCTCTCGGAGCGGTAGCTCCGTCCGGGGTGCAGCGTCCGCACGCTGCCCGGAGGCATCTCTTTAACATCCTGCGGAATAAAAGTTTCATTATATCGGATTCTACTCACCTTTTGAAGTTTCCCTCAGTATTAATATTGGAATCCACACCATATTCCTTTTCTGTTATTCTATTTCTATTTTTTTCCTTGACAATAGTGTTGTCACCTCTGATATTCTACCCTCTTGCCCATAATATTCCAGTCATCCCGTTGTTCTGTCCATTGACTCCAGCGACTAATGCGAGCGGCAGCGTGGCACGCTGCACCGCAGCCGGGAAGCCCCGGCGGGCGATTGCCTCATGGTCACTGCGTTCCATTCGGCCTTCGTTGGAAACGTTTTTCCATTCGTTGATAGAAATAGGCCTCCTATTGAAAAGATTTTCGATTGGGCGGCGACCGCACCGAAGGTGCTGGGAGCCTACTGGGATCCAACGCTCTTGCGTTGGATCCCAGTAGGCATTTTCTTAAAGTCCTGAGGAATGAAATGTTCCTTCTATTGTGTTCCGATCATCCTGAACAGCCTTCTCTTGAACACCTGAATTATCCCAATTTCCTGTTACGGGAATCCAATAGGAAGAATCCTTGACTCCTTATGACATTTCGCTTGCACTGCGGACGATTCGGGAAGCAAAACACGGATTTCAGTGAGCAAAATGTCATAAATCCTTTATTCTTCGCGATTTTCGAGGATTGACCGGAAAGTTCGGCAGTACACTGGTAAAATTCTGCAGTGTGCTCGAAATATCTCTGAGTGTGCTGTGAAAATAGGATAGAATAGATGATAGGGATTCATGGGAACGATTCCGGGTCGGTGGGCCGCGACGCCGCGGCAGGCGGTAACGCACGGGCGTTGCACCCCAGATGGGACTGCCGTCCCGAACAATGACCCGTTCGCGTTGCTCACTGGAATCAATCGGCGGCAAAACGTTACCACTGGAAGCCGAATGGAACGCAGTGACCATGAGGTTACCGCCCGCCGGGACTTCTCATCCGGGATGTAACCTCCGTCTTTGTTTGAGTCATCGCTCTCAAGTAAAGAAATTATTCCGCCGGCCGGACAAACTGCCGCAGCGAATCCTCCGGTTTTCCAAACTCGTCGCCATTGAAGAAATACCCGTACCGGTCACGGAGCGTCCATGTCGGAGAATGCGGCACGTCACCGAAAGGTTCCGTCGAGTAATAATCTGTTTTGATCCCGTTTTCGCTGACTCGAATGATCAGAAATCCAATCCGGTTCAGTTCCTGAGCGATCGGCGTTTCCCGCTCCAGAAAGGGAGCCTTCGGCGTGTAAAACTTATGAGCGGCACTTCCGCAGATGATTTGCTGAACCCCGGATTTTCCATCAGGACTTTTGACATGGGAATGATGATACATGTGATCATGTCCGCAAATAAAATATTTGACGCCGTTGTTTTGCAGACTTGCAAAAAAAGCGTTCTGAACATCTACCGGAATATTTTGATCAACCTTGTTATCACTGAAAACATTATCCTTATGGTCTTGTCCCAGCAAATCCTTATGGGCGAAAACCATGGCAAATTGATGGTCGTCCATTTTCAATTGCTCGTCAATCCAATCCTGATAATCGGCCATACCGTATGCCTTGCCGTCCTCGGAGCCGTCGTCAACAAGGGAAAACGTGTCGAGCAGGAGAAACTTGCCGTTCTTGTGCGTAAAGGAATAAGTCATTCCGACGGCGTTCGGCAAATCTGGACTGCTCCCGCCGTTACCAGGTGTTCCCGGCAAGTTGGGAAACGCGGACTTGTATTGCGCAACCGCCGCACCGCAATTCACGTGATTGATCCGGTTCCGGCTGTCGTGATTGCCGCGAAGCGGATAAAATTCGATTTCCGCGTCTTCGAGGACTTTATTGTGCTGTGCCCGTGTTTGAAAGGCAATCGCGGAGGCTTCCTCGACCAAATCGCCGACTTCGAGAACAAAATCGACTTTCTGCCGGATCATTTCGGCATTGATGGCATCAATCACATGAATGGCCGTTCCGTGAAACGGGGCCTCCATGTTGGTTTTCCACTGCGTGTCGGGAATCACACCGAAACTCCATTCCTTCTGCTGTTTCATTTCCCGGCCAAAAACCGGATTCATCGGCAAGGCGGCCGCCATTCCAAGCATGGCGGTGTTTTTCAAAAATTCACGTCTGTTCTGCATGTCTTTTTCCTTTGTTATAAAAATTATTGGTAAAGTCTTACGGCAATCTCACAGGAGTCATTCAATCAGTTTTCTTCAATGACCGGTTTTTTACGGGAATTCCTTTTGGGAACATTAATGGTGAACAGGTTTTTGCCTTTGATCACATCAACGGTTTGGACAACCTTCATAGGGGACAGCTCTGCCGGACAGGAAGGATCGGTTGAAAGCGAAGTTCCGACACGTACCGTATGTCTGGCAATCACGGCTCCGTCGCCGGGTTGATACGTCGAGATGCGGAATGTGCCGTCCTGTTTCGTGGTCGCCTGACCGGATTTGCCGACAATCGCGGATTTGCCTTCTTCGACCGGTACGAAATAAACCGTTGCAAAAGCGACAGGA
The DNA here is from genome assembly GCA_031274255.1 of Planctomycetaceae bacterium. Classification (GTDB taxonomy): domain Bacteria; phylum Planctomycetota; class Planctomycetia; order Pirellulales; family Thermoguttaceae; genus WRMR01. Next base: position 2,721 of record JAISQK010000217.1, read on the forward strand.
TTTCCATCACAAAGAACGGTCCCTTCGGCTTGAGCCAAAGGAAATGGATGGGAATCGCCGCATCCGGTCATCGGCAGCCATCCGGCGAGGAGCAGTAAAGGAACAATGGTTTTTATTTTTGTCATGGAATTTTGATCTCCGGGGTATTCGGAAGTTTCACGGACAACCGCTTCACTTCCGGTTCTTCGGTAATTTTTGTAACAAACTCTCAGAAACTGCCGAGCGGTTTTCCGTCATTGCGTCCGTGCAGCCGGTTGTAGGTTGACTGTGAGATATTCTCACTGAGGAACCGCACGGAGCCGTCACACAATCCGAAGTTGGCTCCGCCGGGATGTTCACTGTAAGCGTTATCGTTATTGACGGCATTTTTTCCGGCTCCGTTATCGACCCACCATGTTTTCTTATACGGACCGAGATTGATGACAGAGGCGGTTTCCCCGGTGATACGTATCTGCTCGTCGTTGTACTGACCGCCGATCCATGTCGGATAACAGCCAAGACTGGATGTTGCCGTGTTACCGCCGGGCACATACGACGATTCGCCGATCATCAAGGTATTGCTCAAACCGTCGGTGATTTGGGAAAACCTGACCGCTCCGTTGCTTTCGGCATTTTTCGCCAACACGCCGTTATCTTTGCCGTTTCCGTCCATTTCGGGACCTTCGCTTCCGCCGCATCCTTTATAGTCACTGGTTGCATATCCGACCGTCATAGCTTCCACCGGACAGGTTCCGGCTCCGTGAAGAGCAAACGTCGCCGGTGCACGGTCCGGAAGGGTCGAAGACGGGCAACGGAAGGAGGAAACCACCGTGTCGCCGCCGGGCATGAAAGTGGAGTTGGCATCATAATACTGCGAAAAAACACCTTTCATGGCAAGTTTTCCGGCACTGTCCGCATTTTTATAAGCCTGTTCCCAATTCTTCCAGGTTTCGCCGATTTTCGCCTGTTCGTAAAGGGGGGACTGTTCCATGTACGGCAAAAGCATTGCCAGAAACCCTAAACCTTCATCAATCGCAGCAGGTTTTGAGCCGCCGATCGTTGCGTCAGGGGCACTGTACATCCCCATCGGCATCGCATTGTTGACATTTTCAAAATTGTGAACACCAAGCACAATCTGCTTGATGTTATTGGTACACTGCATCCGGCGAGCCGCCTCTCTTGCCGCCTGCACTGCGGGAAGCAGCAGGCTGATCAGAATCCCGATGATCGCAATCACCACAAGAAGTTCGACAAGGGTAAATGCGGGTAACACCTGACGGGGTCTGACTCTTTTGAAACCTGAACTCTTTCTGAAAACAATTCTTCTCATCTCACCATTCTCCTGGAATTAAGGCGTCAACAGGCCTATTGCCGTTTTCCGCCGTGTTTGAATCTTACCTGGAACAGACCGGGCTTCGGTATGTTCCCGTAAGTGATGCACACCATTATCCACAGGCAGGAATGTTAAGAGAATATTAAGGAATTGTTAAGATTGCATTAAGTTTTTTCAGGAAAGATCAAAGGACAAAATTGTTCTTTTCCCAGGCGGTGTTTTCTCCTCTCATTTGCCACAGACTCTACTTGATCCGTAATATTCCTTCCGCTCTGACTCGCGGAATCATCACGGAAAACGGTTTTACCGGAAAGGCCGTTTCCGTGTGAAATTCTATGAGTATTTTTTGAGAATGCTGATACAAATAGAGGCAACGTGCCGTTGCATCCGCCAGCGTGGCACGTTGGATCACAGCCGGGAAGCCCCGGCGGGCACTTACCTCATGGTCACTGCGTTCCATTCGGCCTCCGGTGGAACGTTTTTTCCAACCATTTTCCTTTTGTTCTGCCGGTGGATATTAGCGACCATCGGGATCGGGGGAACGTACCGTTGCATCGCGGTTGCCTCATCGTCACTGCGTTCCATTCGGCTTCCGGTGGAAAGATTTTTCTAACCGATGCCGACCACACCGAAGGTGTCGGGAGGCTACCGCCTGCCGCGGCGTCGCGGCCCGCCTGATACGATTCGTTTCCGGCGCACATCGCGGTGTCGTCAATGTTTTCCTGCAATTGCGTTGCCGTGTTGAGGAGCGTCCAAAGCCCGTGCGCGTCGGCAAAATCAATGTCGAACAGATACATGTCGAGATACTGCGGGCAAAGCGTCGGATTCTGCCGCGCGAAAAGGGAAACGGAAGCAGAAAGACAAAGAAAGGCGGAAACCACGTCGGGAGTTCGGGACTCGAATACGGCGGCAGGAGAGACGGAAAAAAAGAGACTTCCGGCGGAAAAAGAACTTCGCCGAGAGGCAGTATAAATTACCTCCCCCCCCATTTTTGACATTTCATATCTAAAAAAGCAATTTTCATGATGTTTTTACTCCCTTTGCTTCCCCGGAGAATCGGACAATAGGACGGTAAAATCCGCACCGACGCGGAAATTTTTACCAAATGATAAGTGTCATTTTATGAACGGAATTTCCGGTGTCAAGCGGAGGACTGTAAAAAAGACAAATTCAGCGGAAAAAATTTCCGGTCGGGATTCCCGGCGGAGAAAAGTTTGATTCCTGACAGAAAAATCCGGCTCAAATGTTCCCTTTTCCGGCTCAAAGAGAGAATTTTGACACAAAAAGAGTCCATTTCGACTCTCCGAGAGCCAAACGAGGTTCTCAAAGAGTCGAATTTCTCTCTCCAAGAACCGATTTTGGGACTCGGAGAACCAAATTCGGAGCAAAAAGAGTCGAACTGGACTCTCCGAGAGTCAAACGAGGGACTAAAAGAGTCCGGCGAGATTCTCGGAGACCGGTTTTGAGGAAAAAAACAGGCGGCCAACATAGCACGTTGGATCGCACTTGCCTCACGGCTTCGCGTTCGGCGTTCAATGTTATCCGTTCCCCGTTTTTCTTTCGGTGGATAGAAATTGATTTTCTATTGGAAAGATTTTCCCTCTGAGGGCGAACCGAACGAAGTGAGCGTGAGCAAACCGCCCGTCGCGGCTCGCGACCGAATGGAACGCAGTGACCATGAGGCAATCCGCCCGCCGGGGCTTCCCGGTTGCGATGCAACGGCACGCAGCCTCTATTTGTATCACCACTCTCGTATTTTTTATGACCCTTATTGACTTGTCCTGATCAATAACGATAAAATTAAAACCGGTTTGAATAGAAAATTAAGGTGAACCATGAATTTTCGGGGCGTTGTGCGGTTATTGGGATTTGTCTGTCTTCTCGTAGGGACGGCGATGATGTTCAGCATTCCCTGGGGGCTGACCGTTTGCGGCGGAGACTGGTCTGTGGAACAGCGGGGCGTTTACGGACTTCTGCTGTCGGTCGGAGTTTCGTTTCTGCTGGGACTGACCTTTCTACTGGCCGGAAGACATGCCAAGATTCAGCTTTTCCGCAAAGAAGCGATGGCCGTTGTCGGTTTGAGCTGGATTCTCGTGACTCTTCTCGGAGCCCTGCCGTATCTGTTGAGCGGTGTCGAGCGTGCAAAGGATATTCGCATGAATGTTTTCGACGCCATGTTCGAGTCGCAGTCCGGTTTCAGCACCACGGGATCCACGACCCTTTCCGAGCTGGAAAACCGCAGCATGGTTCCGCGGTGTCTCCTTTTCTGGCGGAGCAGCACCCAGTTTCTCGGCGGACTCGGAATCATTGTTTTCATGGTGGCCATTCTCGGACACGGCACCTTTGCAAAGTCCGTCTTTCGTGCGGAGCGTTCCGGTCCGCCGGGGCAGAATTCCTCACAGACACGTGTGCAGAAACTGGCCTGGACGCTCCTGTTCCTCTACCTTGTGTTTAATGTGATTCTCACACTGATTTTACAGCTTGAAGGGCTGCCGTTTTTCGATGCGGTCTGTCATGCGTTCACGACCATCGCCACCGGAGGGTTCAGCACCTTCAATGCCAGTGCCGGACATTTCATCACCGCAGAGGGATACAACGGACCGTTAATCGAGTGGACGCTCATTATTTTTATGTTTCTCGGCGGAACCAACTTTATCCTTTTTTACGGTTGTTTCCGCGGCAATTTCAAGCAGCTTTTCACGGATATGGAGTGGCGGACCTACGTGGTGATGATTGTTCTCGCAACACTCATTGTGTTCGCCGCCGGTTATTGGCATCACGACTTCGATTATTACGGCACTTCAGGAAATCCCATCATGGTTGATGCCGACGGCCATCCGCCGGAAACGGATCCGCATGTTTCGTACGGATTCCGCAACTCCTGCTTTCAGGTGGTTTCACTGATCACATCGACAGGGTTTTGCACCGATGAATTTGAACGCTGGAATGCCGTTTCATGTGCGATGCTTCTCATTGTCATGTTCACGGGAGCGTGTTCGGGAAGCACCGCCGGCGGGACAAAATTGATCCGCTGTATTCTCAGTTTCAAACTCATCACGCATGAAGTGGAACGTTCCTACCGTCCGAATGTGGTGCGGAATGTCTGGCTGCAAGGGGAAATGGTCGATCGCGACCTGCTTGTCAATGTTGCGGTTTTCGTGCTGATTTACATGACGATTCTCTGTTTCGGGACGCTTGCGGTTACGATTGCGGAACCGGACAACACATGGCTGCTTGCCGGAAACACCATTGAAAACAAGCTGACCGACTCATTCGGAGCGGTGCTCACCTGTCTCAGTAATGACGGCCCGGGACTCGGAATTGTCGGTGCCAGACAGAACTTCGGACAGCTCACATCGGTCAGCAAGTTCCTGCTCACCTGGATTATGATGATCGGGCGGCTCGAAATTTTCGGAATTTTGGCTCTTTTTTCCCCGTCATTCTGGAAAAGCCACTGAAAGAAACGTTCTCCCCGGCAACGTGCGGGCGACATGGCATGTTGCGCCGCACATCTTACGTTGGTATGGAACTTCCCGCACCGCTACCGTATCGGTACGACAAATGCCGATTGCAGTGATCCGGCATTGTCCGGTTGTTGCCGCTCAACCTGTTCGGACGGCGGAGCGGTTTGCCGTTCCGGTATCGGACTTTGCCGCGTCACCCCGGCAGGAAGAGCGTTATACTTCGACGGATCCGGCGTGTCATAGGCACTGTCGGTTTCAAACGGGTCAAACGGACCGGGACGCTGTATGATCGGTGCCGTCATGACGCGCGGAGTCTGGGCAAGCCAGTCTTTTCCCTGAAAAATCGGGTCAGCCATGCAACGCACCTCTTCCGTTCCATAGTACGGTCCCATTGCGTCCACCCACAAAATCACACGGTGCAGACTCTCCGGGTCCACTTTCACGTCATAATGTTTTCCTTCCGCCATCAGTTTGACCAGCCGGCTTTTGTACGACAGTTTGGTCATCGGCGGATAGGTGGCGTACGCCGCCGGGTCACGTTGGTTATACGCTTCCACCATGATGGTGTCCGCCCAGCCGAAACCGCCGACCGTATCGGCCTCTTTACGGTTTTTGTATGCGGTTCCCCATGTCGGACTTCCCATCAATGTCATGTACGGCTCTTTGAATCCGAGAAAACCGGGACGCAGCCTGGAGTTGAATGCCTGGAACGCCGTCTCGTTTTTCGGGTCGGCATGGCATTCGCCGCAATATCTGTCGAGTGCCGGCTGCACGTAACGTTCATAACTGACGGTAATGTCTTCCCACGGTACCGGGCTGATGTCCGACGGCCTGCGCAGCAACGCCTTGCCCGTTTGAGCCAGAACCGGTGTGCGGACATGCGACTCATGACATCCCAGACAGGCACGGACTTCACCAGGCAAAACACCGGTAAAACTCTTCATTGTCTGAAGTGCGAGCATCTTTTCGTCGAGCAGCTGGAAGTGCAGTGCGATTCCGGTCGGTGCTTTGAAACTGACGCTGCCGTCGCTTTCAATCGGAACGGTGCCAATGATTTTTTTAATCCCCTCCGACTGATTGGCTGAAATTTCCGGTCCCGATGAAACGTAATTCCGCTTGAACCAGTAGGTGTACGTCTTGTGTTCAATGGACCAGATACGGAGGTATTTCGCTTTTCCGCGAAGTTCTTCCGGTGCTCCGTCATACACGTTATTACTGTAGATGATACCGGTGCCGGGATTGTCCCGTTCCGCCCAATCCGGCCAATCCACACGGTCGGGGGAGACCGGCGGTACGGCACGGGCTCGGAGCGGCCGGGCATACCAGATATGATGATCCCCTTCGAACACCAGCTCGCGGTTCCCGTCGGTGTCCATCAGGAGCAGAACAAATTTCCCCCTTTTGCCGCGTTGCGCCGAGACCAGAAAATCTTTCTCGTTGAGCGGATACGGCGAGTAATACGCCACATATTCGCCTGCCGTGTGATAATCGGCCGACTCTTTCGGATCAACCGGCCCGTTTCCGCTTTCCGGCCATTGAATTTCCTGCGTCACTTTGGTCAGTCCGTCGGGGAAATTGAAGCCTTTGCCGGGGTCAATGATACCGATGCTCCCGGAGTACCAGTCGTGATGGGCGCTTCCGGTGAACATAATCCGTTCACTGCCGGGAATCTGCCGGGCGTCTTTGAGCAGGTCGGGCCAGACCGACTGATTTCCCCAGAATGTCTGCACTTGTGTCCCGTCGGCGTTCATGGTCCAGAGACTTTGCGCACGCCAGAGCGGTTTGTCGGTGTATTCCCAACGGGTGTAAATGACACGTCCGTCATTCAACACCGACGGAGTGTATTCCGGTTCGCCGCTGCGGGAAATGATGTACAGGTTTTTGTCCCCTTTTTTCGTGTCGAGGGCCATTCTCGCCATGACGAACGCATTGGTCGGCGGCATACACCGGACGTAAATGTGTCCGCGTGTCGTCAAAAACATGATATTTTTGCCGTCGGGGAGATACACCGGATCAAGATCGTCGAAAATGCCGCCGGTCAGTTGCCGCAAACCGGTGCCGTCAATGTTCATTTCGTAAAGGTGAAAGCTTTTTTCGTTGTGCGGCTTGAAACTGACCAGCACCCGCTTGCCGTCATACGACAAATCCGGCCGCCAGAATGAGCCGTGAAGCGGTTCCTCCGGCATCAGTTTTGTCTGATGTCCGCCGGGATTTAAGCCTTTGAGTGTCATCAATCTTGCTCCGGGCACGGCCATGTAACCGAGTTGATGCCGGGTTTCATGCATCCATTCACTTCCTTGCGGAGTCGGACCGTCAACATACAACAGCGAGTCGAAATCAAGAGCGGGATTTTTGAACGTGATCTCACGTTTGAGAGAACGGACGGCAAAGTACAAGTCTTTGTCTTCACCGGTCGTTGACCTGGCCTGTTTCTCCAACTCGGCGAGTTTGGCAAGTTCGGCGTCACCGTTGACGGAAAGCCGCCTGCCCAAGCTGCGGGTCCAGCCGATTTCCTGAAGCGAACGTTCCACGGTCGGTTTGCCGCCGCATTGGAACAGCCATTCCGCTTCGAGAATCCCGCGGGTTTCCTCCGAGGTCCGGTCTTTCACCGGCGGAGTTTGCGGCGTCAGGTAATGGGCGACGGCTTCCGAGGTCCGGGGACGGTCTGCGACGGTTTGCTCCATTTCGTACACAATCTCAAAAAGCTCTTGCGCGTTTCGTCCTTCCGTTTTCGCGAGCTGAATCTGATACGCTTCGGCAATGGTCTTGACACGCTGCCACTTGGTCCGGTCGGCATCGGAAAGAGCGTCCCACTGCATTTGCGTCAACGGCAGATATTCCAGATAAGCGGTTTCGAGGCTTTTGGCCCGTTCAAGCAGTTGGTCAGCGGTTTTCGTCATGTTGTCAACCGGACTGGTCTGCCATTTGACGACATGCGCATTGACTTCCGCCGGATAGTCGTTTCGGAGCAGACGCTGCAACCGTACCGCAGTGAGCGGCGTCAAGTCACCGGCTTTTGCGGCTTGTTCACGGGTTGCAAGCAAGGTTTGCAGATACGAACCGCGTTTGACGTACAAACTCTCCGCCGCGGCAACCGCCCTGCCGGTTATCTGATTGGCGGTCTGACGGACAGCGGTTTCATTAATGTTTTTCTTTCCCAGCGTGTCAATGTCCGCGATTTCTTTCGCGGTCAAAGCTCGGGAATAAAACCGCACGTCGTCCAGTCTGCCCTGATAGAATTCACCGTTTCCCGACGACGACCCGATAAAGCCGGGAGCATTGACCGTCACGGATTCCAGCGTGTCGTAATTGGAACTCGCAATACTATCACGTCCGATGGCGATCGGCGCGAAATCCTGTGCCGTGTTGAGAGGTCCTTGCCGTTCGCAGGAGCCGATCTCGCTGCCGTCGAGGTACACATGCATCGTTTTGCCGTCGAATGTCCCGGCGACGAAATGCCATTGACCGTCCAACAACTCCTCCGGCGCGATCACGGCGTCGCATTCCGCGTAATTTCCACCGGTGTTCAACCCCAATGTCAGAAATTTTCCGGAATTTTGAAATGCAAACAACAGACGGTTTTCCCCATGCCGCCCTGCATCCTCTTTACGAAGGATTTCCACATTGTTTTTCAAGTCTTCCGGTGCGACCCAGGCGGAAAAGGTCAACTGTTTCAGTCCCGGCGGCACAAAGTCCGCGGGAATTTCAATCCGATACTGTCCCGACAGCTTGACGGCTTTTGCGAAAACGCCGTCCGTGACCGGAAAATTCTGCGACAATACCGCGTGATATTTGTCCGCGGCGATATTTTGAGCCGTTCCTGTGTGTCCGTCATCAAACGACCATCGGGCAATCAAACCGTCTTCCGCAGCCGCCGCTTGGACGAGTCCTGCCAGAAGGAGCAGCCCCCCTAAAATCAACTGTTTTTTCATCATTTTTCTCCGTAATCTCTGGACGATTTACCAAAATCAACGCACTCTAATCTGTAACGTCTCTCTATTATACCAAATCACACCGAAAATATCAATACAAAATTTGAATTACCGATGCCCCGAATTTTATTCGTAACCGTTCACGCAGACTTTTTCACCGCAACGATTGCAATGGATTCTTTGCAAACCTCGTGAAATCCTTCGTGTCCTTTGCAGTAAAAATACGGTCGTCGATACACAGAGCGTTGACAACACAAATCATCGTGAACGGTCCTTTTGTATTTTATTCCAACGTTCTGTCAAGTATGCGTAACTTGAGTTATTGACATCGGCATCTATTTTTCACTGAACAAATTTTACTGAACAAACGTTTTGGAGTCCGTGATTTCAATGACCGCGTTTCCGCCGGACTCGGGAACAGTGAGTTGAATCGGCGCGGCTTTGACGTTACCCCAATTTGCAGGGACAATTCTCGGCAATTTTGAGATTTCCGCTTCAATCTTCTCATTGTAGGCAAGTCGTTCGTCCAACG
>JAISQK010000222.1 GCA_031274255.1 Planctomycetaceae bacterium
TCCGAGGGGATCAGACCGTATGGGATTCACGTTTAACAAATCCGCTGCCCCTGTTTTGGGGGCAGTTCACGGAATTTGCCGTATTGTATTCGTCGCGATACCTTGCCGCAAAGTCTTCAGTTGGCCGCACCGGGACGATAGTAGTCATTGGCACTCGGCGAGAAATTCGTGAATCCTCCCGGTGAATTATAGGATGATGGTGGTGTTGCGAACGAATTCGCCGGAACTGCAGGCGGTTGATAAGCAGGATATGGCTCCGGCTGGGCGGCGGCAGCGTTTCCGAATGAGGATGCGTTGGAGCCGGACACCGCATAACCGGGATTGTCCGAATTATTCGCCGGAACGTTATTGGCAGGGACACCGTTTGCCGGAACACTGTTTGCAGGCACATTGATTGGCGGAATCATCGTCTGCGTTCCATAGGGAACCGCCTGAGCGGTATTTGGTGCGGCAAAACCGGGTTGAGCCGCAACACCCGCCGCATGATAGGTATTTGGAGGATATGATACCGGCGCGTTTGATGCCGAAGAAATCATTTCCACCGGTTGAGCATACCCCACCGGTCCTTGTGTCCCCCCCGGCTGCGTGTAACCGGAGTTAGGAGGCAGCACGGTCATTGCCGTGTGCTGATTGACACCCGGTTGCGTATACATACCGTAAGCCGTATTATTACCGGCCGTTTGCTGAGGCGTGGTGGAAGCATATCCTGAAGGTTGATCCATTGGTTGAGTGTTGTACATCGGAGCGGCCGTATTCGCCATCCAAGGTTGTGCCGCTGCCTCCGAAGGGCCGCCCTGTGCAATATAATTCTGTGTTTGAGCCGCTGTTGGCGGGGCGGCAGGCGGTGAAAGTGCCGTTCCGGTTCTCTCATTAAATTGCGGAGGTTGGTAATTGGTGTATAAGGTTTCCTGCTGTTTGATGCCCTTTTTGTCCTTGGCATCCGCGATCGTATCCACCGGCTTTGAAGCGGCACGTGATTTATTATAATAATCACCGCTGTAACCTCCTATAGGCTCGGCGACTTTCGGTGCGTCCAAATTGGCAATCTTTTCCGACGGCTTTGAGGACGATTCACTCGGAATTTCCTCAAATGCGGTGTTGGCAAATGCTTGATGGTCGCTATCAGGATCCCCCTTTTTGAAAGGATTGTAGAAATGCCACGCGGAAGGGGAGTAGAACGGTCCGTTCAACTTACACCCGGTCGCTGAGGATAACGCAGCGGCACCAATGACGATAACAAGAAAATGTGTGATTGAGTATTTCATAGCGTTCTTTCTTAAAACCAGATCAATAAGACCATGCAAGAATTTGCCAAAATCTTTCCCCGAAGTTCCTTCACGGTTCGATCAACTGAAAAGACTGATTTTATGATTACTATCGGTACAAACCTCGTATTTGGACAATTTCTTTGCAGAATTTTTAATTTTTTTAAAAGTTTTGGCCTTATAGCAAGACTTTCATGAAAAATTTTCCTGCAACACATTAGAAATAGGAGACACTTATTTCCACCGACAAGAGGGATTATGCTGATTTTTTGAAAATGAATCAACCCCATTTTTACATTTTTATTTTGTGCCGACACGCAAAAGACGAAACGCCTTTCATGGAAGCGGCCCCAAAAAACGATTGACTGAAAATTTGTTTTTGATAGAATCTGTTCCACGTTAATCTTACAAAATTGTTCGTCAAGTAAGTCAATAGAGGGAGAATGGGAAAAATGGCATATCATGTGACATTGATTTTGGGGGACGGCACCGGGCCGGACCTTGCGGACGCGGCGAGAAAATGTGTTGACGCAACCGGAGTCGCTATGGATTGGGACATCCAGGAAGCCGGAATTGATGTCATGGAAAAAACCGGCAATCCGCTTCCCGACTCGGTTTTGGAAAGTGTGCGGAGAACAAAATGTGCGTTGAAAGCTCCGATCACGACGCCTGTCGGAACAGGATTCCGAAGTATTAACGTCCATTTACGTCAGGAGTTAGGACTTTTTGCCTGTATTCGGCCTTGCAAGTATTACCCCGGCGTTAGAACTTTGTACGATAAAACACCGGTTGACCTCGTGATTGTTCGTGAAAATACGGAAGACCTTTACGCAGGAATCGAATTTGAAAAAGGCGACAGTAAAACAGTTGAAGTGATTGAAATGGTCAATCGTTTGAATTCCGGCAAAAAAATTCTTACCAATCCGTCGGCAACAGGAATTTCCATCAAACCAATCAGTGTTGAAGGTTCGGAGCGGATTGTGCGTTGTGCGTTTGATTATGCACGCAGCAATGGACGTAAAAAAGTCACCACGGTTCATAAAGCGAACATTATGAAGTACACCGACGGGCTGTATCTTGAGGTTTCGCGGCAAGTTGCGAAAGACTATCCTGACATTGAATTTGAGGACAGAATTGTCGACAACATGTGTATGCAGTTGGTTCAAAAGCCGGAACTCTATGATGTCGTGGTACTTCCGAATCTTTACGGCGACATTTTGAGTGATTTGGCGGCCGGACTGGTCGGCGGACTCGGGGTTGCGCCGGGAATGAACCTCGGACCGGACGGAGCTGTTTTTGAAGCAACTCACGGAAGTGCCCCCAAATACAAGGGGCAAAATAAAGTCAATCCGTGTGCGTTGATTCTCTCCGGAATGCTGATGCTGCGGTATCTCGGTGAGACGGAAGCTTCAAAGCGGCTGGAAGATGCCGTTGCTGCGGTGATTGCGGAAGGCAAGTTTGTCACTTATGACATGAAAGCAGACCGTAATGATCCCGCTGCGGTCGGGACTCGTGAAATGGCCGATGCGGTGTGCCGAAAAATGAAATGAGTACGATATTGAAAATACAGGTTTGAAAAATGCCGGAGATTCAATATATTACCAGCGCAACGGCCAAGTCGGTAGGCGGTACGGATTCGCCGTGTTACGTCTTTGATTCCAGTGACGATGCGGCGAAGTATGTTGCGAGACAGGTCGCCAATATCATCCGCGAACGCAACGCATTGGGACACACCGCGGTTTTGGGGCTGGTCGCAGGCTCCACACCGACCGGAGTTTATCGGGAATTGATCCGTCTCCACAAGGAGGAACATCTTGATTTTTCCCGTGTCATGACGTTCAATATCACCGAATATTATGGTTTGGAAAAGGGACAGCAGCAGAGTCACGCCCATTGGATGGAAGAGGTTTTCTTCAAACACGTCAATGTTCCGGCAAAGAATATCCATGTTTTTGACACAACAATCCCCGCGGCGGATGTTAAAGAACATTGCCGGTGGTACGAAGACAAAATCAATCAGACAGGCTCGTTCGACCTGTTGATTTTAGGAATCGGCGCCAACGGAAGCATCGGTTTTAACGAGCCTTACACATCGGCCAACAGCAAAACACGGCTGGCAACACTTGATCCGATCACCCGAATTGCCGCGGCGTCCGATTTTTTCAGCGAATCCAATGTTCCGCTTCAGGGGTTCACGGTCGGTATGAAAACGATTTTGGGGTCGAAGAAGATTTTTGTCCTGGCGTTCGGCGACCATAAAGCCAAAATGGTCAAGGCCGCGGTGGAGTCGCCGCAAAGTGATGAGGTTCCTGCAAGCCGGCTTCGGGAACATTCGGACATTTCATTTCTGCTCGATAAATCCGCCTCGGAACGGTTGACGGCCATGGAAACTCCGTGGACGGTCGAGAGTGTTCCGTGGACGGACGAAATGACCAAACGTGCCGTACTTTGGCTTGGTCAGCGGACGCAAAAAGCTCTGTTGAAACTCGACGATGCGGACTTCCGCGCTTACGGACTTCACCAACTTCTGCGACTTTATGGTCCGGCGCAGGTTTTGTGCAACAAGGTTTTCATGTGGCTCTCCGACACACTGGAGTATCATCCTGCCGGAAAAACGCCGAAAAAACGGATACTCTGTTTCAGTCCGCATCCGGACGACGATGTCATCAGCATGGGCGGAACGATGATTCGGCTCGTCGAGGACGGACACGAGGTTCATGTGGCTTACATGACAAGCGGCAACATTGCCGTTCACGATCATGATGTCATTCGTGTTTCCCATCTGTTCACGGAGCTTTGCCGGCACTTTGACATTTCCGGTGACAAAGCGGACGGACTCGGAAAACAGGTGCTTACGTCGCTCGACTCCAAAAAGCCCGGCTTGTCCGATTCGGAAGCCGTCCTCAACATCAAGCGGCTGATTCGCTGGAGCGAGGCTCAGGCGGCGGCAAAAGCGTGCGGCTGTAAAGAGGAATATCTCCATTTCCTTGATCTGCCGTTTTACCGCACCGGAACGATCAGCAAGAAACCCGCTGCGGAAGAGGATCATCAAATGGTCCGGCAGTGTATCGAGTCGGTCAATCCACAGCAGATTTATGTTCCCGGCGATATGACCGACCCGCATGGAACGCATCGGGTTTGTTCCATGATCATCCTTCACATCCTTCAGCAGATGCAAGAGGAAGGGACCGTTTTGCCGGAAGTCCTGATTTACCGCGGTGCGTGGCAGGAATGGCCGGTGGATCAGATTGAACTTGCCGTACCGCTGAGTCCCGGCGACCTGGAGAAAAAGAAGTCCGCGATTTTTCGGCACGAATCGCAGAAAGACCGTGCGTTGTTTCCCGGCTCTGACGTTCGTGAGTTCTGGCAGCGTGCGGAGGAACGGAACCGGTCAACGGCGAACACCTACAACCAGATCGGACTCCCTGAGTTTTACGCACTGGAAGCGTTCGTCCGCTGGAATGGAACCTTTGATTTCTAGATCGTGTTCACACAAGATATTGTCAAAGAGGTTGTGTTATGCTAAAATCAGTAGTTTGTAATTTCCCGAAGTGGTATTTCCTGTCGCAAGTTCTTTTCTGTAAAATGATTGCATTCTCACACTCAACCTTTTTTCAGGAGTAAGAACGATGCGTCCGACAAGGAACAATTATCGACAGTCGACCCAAAAAGTCAAGAG
>JAISQK010000246.1 GCA_031274255.1 Planctomycetaceae bacterium
AAAATTCCTAAAAACATCGAAAATTTCAGCAGTTGCGTCGCAGGAACAACACCGGCAATCACACCGCAGTTGAATGCGACAATTGTTCCCTGAAGACGTGTTTTATTGAATTTGTCGATGTCATCCTGGGTGAGCGGTTCGTCGTTTGTTTTGACGGGAGCTGTTTTTTTCCCCTCTTTTGTTTTAGCCGGAGCCGCCGCACTCTTGCCGGACTTCTGAACAATCATCTGGACGGCATCTTTCGGATAATACTTTGCGATGGCTTCATTGAGCTGACTCGGCACGCAAAGGGCGGGACGTACCGGCATGTCGAAAAGCATCCGCAGTTCTTCCTCGATATCAGGGCTGATCATTCGCGGCGACGCCAAAATCAGCTTTCCCTGATCCACCATGACCGGAATCAGCGACTGTTGCCGTGCCATGACCGGCGAAATTTGCGGAGCGTATTCCTCATCGACCCCGATGTCGTCCAGATTAATAAACGGCAGGCCCACCGATTCGGCGTAGGCCAGCATGATGACTTCCGGTGTGCCGATTTTGTGCTGAAGCGCCGCCTGATACAATTCGATTCCCACCGCGTCGGCATAGCTTTTCGCTTTTTTCATTTGATCCGGTGTGCAGATTTTATTCGCCAAAAGGATGTCATCAAATGATTTGCGGACTTTTGTACTTTCCTGCTCGCGTCCCAACAGAGCGTCGTATTCGGCTTTCCGGTCGGCATCGGTCAGACAAAGCATCGCTTTGGCGAGTTCGTTGAGCAGATTTTGCGACTCCTCAAGATACTCTCCGCTCGCAAACTTCCGAATGTGAGCATTCAGCGTCCTGTATTGCTTGCGGATCAGACCGGTGTTGTCCTCAAATCGATTGAGTTTGAGAAGCTGATAGTAGTTCAACGGTCTGTTTTCCGCAGTGATTCCGAGCCACTGTTTGTAAACGTCAATTCCCTGATTTGCTGCCATGATGCGAGGACTCCTTTTATTCCACCGTGTACTCCGTTGCCAGCTTGATGAAACCGTCAACCTGTTCGTCATTGAGGGCGCCGCGGCGTTCGATTTCGATGGTTGCCTCTTTACCGGAATTTTTTTCCCTTGCACTGACCGAAATCCGCCCAGATTTGTCGAAAGCGTAGGTCACTTCCACCGGAGTGCCTTTAGGAAGCCGGTCGGAGAGGTCTTTGATCCGGCACTTGCCGAGCAGTGAACACGCAACCGGATCAGGAGCATCCCCTTCGAGCACCTGAACACTGACACGTTCCTGATTTTCCTTATTCGTCTGAAAGACCTGCGACTTGGCATAAGGAAGCGGTGTGTTTCGCGGAATCATGATATGGTTGACCGCTTTGCCGGATTTCGGGTCCATCGCGACAATCCCCAGTCCGTGCGAATTGACATCTTCCTGATGAATCCCTTCGAGCATGCGTTTAATGCGTTGATTCAGAGAACCGTCACTACGGTTTTGTGCCTCAAGAATCGCTGCGTGAATGGCGGCTCCTTTGGCAACGGAAGTATGCGGGTCAAGTTCCGTGTAAGGCTCAATTCCGGTGAGGTTTTTCAGCATTCGAGGCACTTGCGGCATCAATGTCGAACCGCCGACGAGGACAATGGCATCCAGCTGACCAAACGTCAGATCGGCCTGTTCAAGGACAAATTCCGTCGTATCCGCCGTCCGCTGAAGCAGGTCCGCCGTCATTTTCTCGAACTCTTCCTGTGTGATACGGACGGAAATCGATTTCCCTTCATGACGGAAATTGATTGAAACGGATTCGCGGGTTGTGAGTGTGATTTTTGCGATGTCGCAGTCGTTCCGCAAAACCTGAATCGCCCGCGGAGATTCCAGCAGATCAACGCCGTGCTTTTCCTTGAAAACTTTCGCCACGTGTTCAAGGAGACGGTCATTCCAGTCAATACCGCCGAGTTTCACATCGCCGTCAGTGGCGAGAACCCGAAAATGAGACGAAGTGTACTCCACAACAGTTGAGTCGAACGTGCCGCCGCCGAGATCATAAACGAGAATCCTACGGGGGTTATCCGTTTCGGCTTTGGAGACCCCCAGTTCACCGCGATGCCAGGCATACGTCAATGTGGCCGCCGTCGGTTCATTGATAATGTCAATCACATTCAATCCGGCAATACGTCCGGCATCTTGTGTTGCTTTGCGGCGGGTGTCATTGAAATAATACGGCACCGTAATCACCGCATTACCGATGTGTCCGATCCGCTTTTCGGCATCCTGTTTCAGTTTTTTCAGAATGAGTGCCGAAATGAATTCCGGTGTGATTTCGCGGCCATCGAACATTCGTTTGAATGATGTCACCCCCATGTGCCGCTTGATACGTTCCACTACATTTTCAGGATCTTCCATTGCGGCGCGGTTCCGGTTGGGACCGACAATCACGTGGCCTGACTCGGCGAGGAGAATCAGACTGGCGGTCTCCACATCGTCATCGTCATTCGGCAACGGAATCGGCTCTCCGTTGTCATTCACTTGGGCAATTGAAGAATAGGTTGTTCCGAGGTCGATTCCGACGGTATTTCCCTTTTCAAACTCCATGGATTCCACTTTCAATTCTACGGGTGATTCCAACAAGATGTGAGTGCGGGCATTCTTACACTCAAAACCAATGATGACTCCTATTATACCTGCTTTCCATCCGTATTACCACTAAAATATAGTGATAAAGGAGAAAAAATGTTTTCCGCGTTCCAATCCGGTAATGATTCACCCGATATGCGCACAAAAAAACACCAAGCTTTTCTCAAAAACCAAGAAAACTTCACCAAATCGTTGACTTAATCAGACACAAAAATCAACCGATAGCCCAATTTTTAATCAAAACTTCCGCCCCCGGGGTCATTTTACGAAGCTGACCGACCAATTTTTCTTTGGCCGTAGAATCCATTTTGGCCAATTTCGGTTTGATCAGTCCGTATTTGGCCTTCCGTTTACGGCGTCTGCGAATTTCCTTTTGTCGTTCACTGGACATAACATTCAATCCTGTCTTAGGTTAAAGATATTACACTGTAATGATACGGAGGAGAACCGCCGCAACATTAAGACACAAGTGTAATAAGTCCGGCATTTTTGTCAAGATACAGGAATGTTCTCTTCACCGAAAGCGTTGTCTGGAATCACTACCTACTCACGAAGTTGGTCCGCAGTATTGTCCTTATCCTTATTTCCTGTGTGTCTTATTGCGTATTATAATACACTGTTCGGAAATCAAATACTCCACCTCGACGGCACCGGGAAAGACCTGTTTGAAGTCATCAACACGGTCAGGGATTCCTGCCAACAGATTCCACTGCTCGAATCCCATTTCCTGCAGCGGCCATTTCTTCTGTTTCCAGACAAGGATAAAAAGCTCGCAAATCAAAAAACGCGGAAATCCCTTAATTTTATCTGTACGAATTTCCACTTCTCCAGAATTTAGGAATCGCACGCAATTCTCAAACAGTGCCTGTACCTGCCGGGTGATGTATTCCGAACAGTTTTCCGCTTGCCGGGCAAGACGCAGTAACACACTGTCAACATGGGAATTATATTCTTTCCGCAACGTCGGCAGAAGAATGTTCCGAATTTTGTTACGGATGAAATCAAAAGAAGCGTTACTGGAATCCACACGGAAAGGCTGGGCAATTTTCGACAAATAGTCAAGGATTTCTTCTTTGCTCACAGAAAGAAACGGTCGAACCAGTGTGACAGCACCGGTAAGTTGGCGAAATGGCGGAATTCCGGCAATTCCGGCAATTCCAGTGCCTCGTAAAATTCTGTGCAAAACCGTTTCCACTTGATCGTCCTGTGTGTGAGCGGTCGCAACATAACGAAAACCGAGAGTTTCCGCTTGCCGGGAAAGAAAATCATAACGCAAATCGCGTGCCGCGGACTCCCAACTTCCTGTCGGCTGACGGGCAAAATCCTCCTGAGTCAACCGGCATTCAACGTAAGGAAAACCCAGTGTTTCCGATAATTGCGCAACAAAGAAAGCATCCCTGTCCGATTCCTCACCGCGCAGACCATGATTCACATGGGCAACGGCAGCCCGTACAGGTTGCCCGCAGTGTTCCGCGAAATACCGCAGCATCGCGACACTGTCGGCACCGCCGGAGACAGCAAGGAGTATCCCTGCTTCACCCCAACGTCTGAAATCAAATCCCGCATTCAACATAATGAGGGCTTATTATATCGCGGGGCAATCATTCCGCAACGGCAGACAGAACGCGGCGGACACCTGTTGCCGGAAACGTCATGGCCGATATAATACGTCCATATTATCTTTCGGTAAAGTTTGTTTTGAATTCTGTGGTCAGTTTTGTGACGGCAGGGAGTCGAAATGTTTACAATTCTGTCCAAGTATGAAATTTGTCCGAACAACTGGGAGTTGGTCATTCACTCTCCCCGAATCGCGAAAAAAGCCTGTCCCGGACATTTTGTCATTGTCATGACCGACGCCGAAGGGGAACGTATTCCACTGACCATTGCGGATTTCGACGCTGATGCCGGAACCATCACAATGGTGGTGATGGCGGTCGGAACGTCAACCAAAAAACTCGCCGCCAAAAATGTCGGGGATTCCCTTTTCGCCCTGATTGGACCGCTCGGACATCCCAGTGAGCTGGAACAGTTCGGAACCGTCATACTCACGGCCGGCGGAGTCGGTGCCGCACCGGTTTTTCCCATCGCCCGTGCATTGAAGGAGATTGGAAACCGCGTGATTGTGATTCACGGCGCCCGTAATCGAAGCCTTTTATTCTGGCAGGACAAGCTGAAATCCGTTTCCGACGAATACATCCTCACCACTGACGACGGAAGCGAGGGCCGTAAAGGTCTCGTCACCGAGCCGCTTCGGGAACTTCTGGAAGAAAATCGTATCGGTAAAAATACGATGTCCGATTCAATCGGCTGCATTTACGCCATTGGGCCGGCGGTCATGATGAAATTTGTTGCGGAAACGGTTCGTCCTTTCGGTGTCAAAACCATTGCCAGTCTCAATACGGTCATGATTGACGGCACGGGGATGTGCGGCGGATGTCGTGTCCGTGTGGGAGACGAGACGAAATTCACCTGCGTTGACGGCCCCGAATTTGACGCTTTGGCTGTCGATTGGGATACCGTTCTTGCCCGGCAGAAAATCTATTGCGAAGAGGAAAAATGTTCCCTCACCCGTTATACCGAAAACGGTTATCCGGGAAGATAGCTCGAAAACCGCCTCCGTCACGGACGGTTTCCGCTGACGAGCGTGTCAGCCGACCCGGGCATTCTTTTTACCGATGAACAGGTAGTACGGCATTTTGAAGAAGGGAACCGGAAACCAGGGAATCCGCGTTTTATGTTCCTCGAACAGTACCGGCTCAAAATTTTTATACAGAAACGGCACATGATCGGGGGACGGAAAGACATTGTCGCTTGCAAACCAGACCGGCCAGAAAGAGCGTGTCAGCCAACCGTGTTTCGTATGATTTTCGGCGGGATGTTTTCGTGAGACGTAAAAGTCAACGACTCCGATACGTCCGCCCGGCTTGAGGAGCGTTACCGCATGTTCCACGGCGGCGAACCAGTCCGGAATCATCGTCAGCGAGTAGGAAAACGTAATCACATCGACCTGATTTTCCGGCGGCACGTACTTTGCCGCGTCGGCTTCGACAACGGAAACATTGCTCCAACCGTGATTTGCGGCACGTTTTTCCGCCATCTCCAGCAATGACCCCGCCAAGTCCACCACATAAATCTGTTTGAGCCGGGAAATATCCTCACCGAAATACTCAAGATTGGAACCGGTACCGCCTCCCATGTCGATCCAGGTACCGCCGTCACAAACGCCGAGATGGTTCCAGAGTTCCTGACGTCCTTTGAGGAGCCGTTTACGGAAACTGTCGTAGTCTCCGGCCTGACCTCCGTAGAAATTTTCCATCCGGGAGGCGTGATCTTTTCCGCCGACAGGCCGGACAGCCATGTGATACAAAATTCTCAAATCAGAAAACAATCCCACAAACGGCTCACTTCATTAACACATTTTTTCAACGGAAAACAAATCTTCTCTCGACAATCGTTTTCATTAATCTAGTGCGGGAAACATATTTTGTCAAGTGTCGGGAAATCACATTCTCCTTATAACGGCACGGCAGCGTGGCACACTGCACCGTACTTGCTCACGCTCACTTCGTTCGGTTCGCTTTCCGGTAGACCATCTTTTCCAACTACTTTCCTTTTGTTCCGCCGATTGATTCCAGCGAGCAACGCGAGCGGGGCAACGTGACGTTGCATTCAGTATGCCTTCGGCCTCCAAGTGGAAAGATTTTCTATTTAGCGATGAACCGAACGAAGTGAGTGTGAACAATCCGCCCGCCGTGGCTTCCCGGTCGTTGGCGGCGACACAACCTAATCAACAACATGGACGTAAATCACATTACGGGTCGTGTCGGTGGAACGGAGTCCGCTGATGAGGACAACACGGTTTCCGCGGAGGAGATATCCGGCGGCTTTTCCGGCTTCGACGAGAGCGGTCAGCTTTTCTTTGGGACGCTCCGGGATGTCCCGCAACGGAATGATTCCCCAATAAAGACACATTCTCCGCAGGGCGGTTTCCGAAGTGCTCGTGCCGATGGAAAGCGTGAAGGAACGCTTTTTGGAAAGACCAAGTGCCGTTTTTCCGGAAATGGAGGTCACCAGAAGAAGCGACGCTTCAATCTGATCCGCCAGCCGCACCGCATGTTCACACACGGCTTCCGTGACACCGTCGATGTGGTGCGGGATTCGGGAAACGGCGGTTCCATGCTGTTTTTCAAACTCACCGGAAAAAATCTTCAGAAGCCGCCCGAATTCCGTCCGGAGATTACCGACCTTCAGAAGCTGTTCCGTCTCCATTGCGATCCGGTGCATCATGTTCACGGCCTCAAGCGGATATTCACCGACCGCCGTTTCCCCGGAAAGCATACAGGCATCCGTGCCGTCGAGAATCGCGTTGGCCACATCGGTCGCTTCCGCCCGTGTCGGCACGGTTTGATGGTGCATGCTTTCCAGCATCTGCGTCGCGACAATCACCGGTTTGCAATGACGGCTGCACGTTTCGAGGATCCGCTTTTGTGTCACGGCGACTTGGGCAATGTCCACTTCGACCCCTAAATCACCGCGGGCCACCATAATACCGTCCGCCGCGTGGACGATTTCCTCCAACTGAATCAGAGCCTCCGGTTTTTCGATTTTCGCGATGATGTGCGGCACTTCTTCCGGCTTGCCGTCATGCGTTTCGACAAGGATTTTCCGCAACTCATGAATATCGCTGGCGGACCGGACAAAACTCATGCCGAGAAAATCGACTCCGGCTTTAACCGCCCATTTCGCATTTTCGATGTCCGCCGGCTGAATCGTTTTCACACTCAGATTGACGCCCGGCAGGTTGATTCCCTGACGGCTTCGGACCACTCCTCCCTGAACCACTTCACAGGTCACGGAGTCCGTTTCCTTCTGTACGACCTTCAAAATCACCGTGCCGTCGGCGAGCATCACGCGGTTGCCGAGTTTCAAGTCATCCGCCAAAGAAGCGTATGTCGAGGTGAACGTATTCGGTTCGGATGTTTTTTCTCCGCGGAGAAAGCGGATCAGTGTCCCCGTTTGACACGGATAAGCGCCGCCGGGAATCTCTCCAAGCCGTATTTTCGGACCGGCCAGGTCCACCAGAACCGCCACCGGAACTCCCTGTTCGCCGCTGACCTTACGGATACGGTCAAGCAGTTGCTGAGCGCGATCCGTTTTGCCGTGTGCCATATTGATACGGAAAACATCGACACCGGCATCAAGGAGCCGTCCCAGCATTTCTTCACTTTCACTTGCCGGACCGACGGTGGCAACAATTTTTGTACGGCTCGGACGCCGCGAGGGAAACACGATTCCTGATGACATAACGACACATTCCTTATGACTGAACTGATTGGTAAATAAGAACGTTCCGAACATTACAGATTGATCATTTTCCGGAACTGTTCCAAACGTTTTTCAATATCTTCCCGTGTGATTTCGTAAAGTTTGTCCAAGCCGAACCCTTCAATCTGAAAACTTGCAACGATGGTTCCGTAAGCGAGGGCCCGTTTGATGATTTCCCCATTGACCTCACCCTGCGACGCAATGTACCCCATCATTCCGCCGGCAAAGCTGTCTCCGGCCCCTGTCGGGTCAATGACATTCAAAATCGGGAACGCCGGAAGCAAATAAATCTCGTATTCGCTGACAAACATGGCTCCGTTTGCCCCTTTTTTCACCACAACGAACTTCGGACCGAATTCCATGATTTTTTTTGCCGCAACATAAGCGTTGGACTCACCGGTGAGGAGTTTCGTCTCGCTGTCGTTCAGAATCAGACCGTCGATCTGCTTCAACAGCTCCATCAGTTCCGGACGCTCATGATGGATCCAGAGATTCATCGTGTCGGCGACGACCATACTGGCTCCCTGCGTCTGTTCGAGGACTTTCAACTGCGTTTTGGTCGAACCGTTCGCCAGAAAAACAAACTGCGCCCGGCGAAACATCTCCGGTAATTTCGGTACGAAATCCCCCAGAACATTGAGCTGCGTCTCCAATGTCTCGCGGTCGTCCATATTTTCGAGGTATTTTCCTGTCCAGCGGAACGTTTTTCCTCCTTTTTGGACTTCCATACCGGTCATATCGATGTTGCGATTTTCAAAAAAACGAGTGTACTCCTCAGGCCAGTCTTCGCCGACCACTCCCACAAGCTGTACCGGACTGAAAAAACAAGCCGCATGGGCAAAATGAGTGGCGGAACCGCCGAGGACATTCTCGCGGCGATCTTGCGGTGTTTCAATGGTGTCAATGGCAAGGGAACCTACGACTAAAAGCGACATGGCATCTTTCATCCGGATCTGAAATCAACAAAATAAACGTTACTAACTCAAAATTACGATGTTGTTTAGTATACACTTTTTTCGCGTCATTGAAAAGCCGAGCGGAAATATTGATTTTGGAAATACGGCAATAGAATTCAAACGATAATCAAGAAGGAGATAAAATCCTCTTTAGACATTTAGAAATTTTTAATCCGGCCTATTAACACTTATGGAAATCTTGTTTACACTGACACAACTGCATTCAGAGTCAAGTTATTTTAGAATGTCGTTTCTTAATAACTCATGTTACGCAGGAACCCGCTGAATCAGGCTGTGGAATTAAGCATAGTGTCAATCAAATTCAGGGGAAAATTTGAGACTTTGCGTAACATGAGTTATCATACTTTACGGACGACAATGGTCGCATTTTGACCGCCGAATCCGAAACTGTTGCTGACGGCAATTTCACATCGGCATTCGCGGGCTTTGTTCGGAATGTAATCAAGATCACATGCCGGGTCGGGAAATTCATAGTTGATTGTCGGAGGCAGAATGCCGTCCCGAATGGCCAAAAGGGAGTAAATCAACTCACTCGCTCCGGCTGCGGCGATGAGATGTCCTGTCATGCTTTTCGTGCTGGAGATCGGAATTTTATACGCATTGTCCCCAAAAACATTTTTAATCGACAGGGTTTCCACACGGTCGTTGACAGAAGTGCTTGTGCCATGAGCGTTGATGTAATGCACCTGTTCCGGATTGATTTCGGCGTCATTCAGTGCCATTTTCATGCAGGCGATGGCTCCGCGGCCTTCCGGGTGAGTATCCGTCAAACGGTAAGCGTCGGAATTGGCTCCGTAACCGGCAATTTCTCCGTAGATTTTGGCGCCGCGTTTTTGGGCATGTCCGTACTCCTCAAGCAGAAGCATTGCGGAACCTTCCCCGATCACAAATCCGTCCCGCTTCATGTCGAAAGGTCTTGAAGCCTGCTGCGGATTGTCATTATTGGTGCTGAGAGCGGTGAGAAGGTTGAATCCTGTCACGCCGAACGGATGAATCATGGAATGCGCCCCGCCGGCAAGCATGAAATCCGCTTCTCCGCGGGCAATGATTTCTTTGGCCTCTCCGACCGCCTGATTGCTCGCCGCACACGCCGTAAGACAGTTGGCATTAGGACCTTGCGCATTAAAAAGTGCCGCCAGATGCGCCGCCGGCATGTTGGGTTCCTGTTCGAGTTCACGTATCGGGTGAAGCACTTCCAGTCCTTTCTCGATGAACGCTTTTGTGTCAAACGATCCGTCTTCATGAAGTCCGGCGAGGACCATTTGTGTGAAGAGGTCGAAATCCTGTTTTCCTTCTCCGGCTCCGGTATAAACGCCAAACCGTGTCGGATCGATTTTACCGGTTTCCAGCCCGGAATCACGAACCGCTTTGGTTCCGGCACCGACCGCAAAACAGGTGTGACGGTCCTGATTGACCCATTTTTTGGGGTCTTCGCCAATATCGGAAAGGTCCCAGTTTTTCACTTCCGCGGCAAATTGGGTTGGAAAGGACGAAGCGTCAAAAAGCGTAATCTTCCCGACACCGGATTTTCCATGCAACAGACATTCCCAAACCTTCTCGACATCCGCCCCCAACGGTGTGACCAGCCCCAAACCCGTGACAACAACACGACGTTTCATTCAACACACTCCAATTTAACCGCAAATCTCATCGAATTTCGGGTCGACGAGCGGATTTCCCTCTTCATCCACCCCGACTTCATAGGCTCCAAAAAGCTGCATCATTTCGTACATGTTTCCTTCGGCAAAAAGCGTCGTTTGGGCAAATCCGCCTTTCAAATGGGCAAAAACGACTTCCCCTTCCGCCATCAAGCGTTCGTTTTTGTGAACCGTTGCAGAGACAATCGCCCCGTTTCCCGTCAGACTGATGACATCCGTGGTATAGGTCAGTGTGTCGCCGGGAAAAGCGACTGTTTCATGAAAAACGAACTTCGGAAGCTTGCCCAACACGACTTTTTCCCGATAACCGTTCGCCTCGCAAATGAGAAGTCCGCCTGTCTGTGCGACCCCTTCAATAATGAGCGATGCCGGCATGACCGGAAAATAAGGAAAATGCTGATGGAGATAATCCTCCCCCAAAGTGATGAGTTTCACCGCCCGGGCTCGCTTTTTCCGTTCAAATAACAAAAACCGATCAATCCAGTACCAATGCATGAAGACTTCCGATTCACTAAAGAAACATCCGATGAAAACCCGCGGCGAAAATCAACATTCCGCTCTACCGACTTTCTCTTCAACGAGGTAACAAATATCGCTCACCGTCAGAACCGTCGCCAAGTTTTGAATCATCGGGTTTTTCTCGAAGTTTTCAAGGTTGGCATTCGGCATCCGTTTACGGAGTTCGCTCAG
The DNA here is from genome assembly GCA_031274255.1 of Planctomycetaceae bacterium. GTDB lineage: Bacteria > Planctomycetota > Planctomycetia > Pirellulales > Thermoguttaceae > WRMR01. The sequence continues at coordinate 11,243 of JAISQK010000246.1, forward strand.
TCCGTCCGCCGTAAGTTTCCCATCGACAACATATTGCGTTGAATTCAAGAGGTCTGTCGGAATCAACTCCGCCTGTTCGATTTTAATATTGAACGTTTTTTCAAGCTGATAAACAATGTCCAGCAAGTCGATGGATTCCGCCCCCAGGTCTCCCAAGAGGGTTGCTTCCGGGGTGACGCTTTCCTCGTCAACGACCAATGCTTCTACCAGTGTTTTCCTGACACCCTCAAAAATTTCTTCTTTCGTTGGCATTTAAAAAGTGACCTCCAAAATTCATGTTGTCTGCACAAAAAACAAAACTGTAACTTGATTTACCAATATTCGGTGGATTGATTCTTTTTTCTACCCCATTATTCAAAATCCCCTCTCCGATAATCCGCCCAAAGAAGCGACAATTCTCTTTTAAGGGTTTCAATCAGTTTTTCGTCCGAATAGGAACGTTGCGGAAAACAGTCCGCGATATGAGAGCATTCCAAAATCAATTGGGCTTTTAATGTGATTTTTCCCTCAAGGGAACCTTCCGCTTTCACGGTCACCAGATGATTTTCACGGGAAATCATTGAGGCTTCAATCCGCAGTGTTTGACCGGGACGGACAAATCGACCATACCGAACCCCTTTGGCTTCTTTCAGTAATACAATACTGTGCGAAAAATCTCCGCTGACGCGAACCAGCCAAGCGGAAGCCTGCGTCAGTGCTTCGAGCATCAAAACGCCGGGCATCACCGGAAAATTGGGAAAATGGTCCCGCAGGTACTCCTCTGCCATCGACAACGATTTGGTCGCCACGATGTGCTTCCCCGGAACCAGTTCCTCTATTTTGTCAAGGAGAGAAAAATACATTGTATCAATGGAATGATTTCAACACAACAGTGGCAAAAAGGGAAAATCGGAAAAAAGCAAGCGTTAATTATAAACGGCTTTCTCTTTTTCGGCAACCCCATCTGTTCATCCTCGTCAATATCCATTAAAGTAACGGAAATGTGACACCAAAACAGGCGTACCGAAAATCACAGAGGAATACAGTGAAGTCAAAATTGGTTCAGTGGGGAATCCTTCTCCTCCTTGCCCTGGTTCTTCGGAGCGGAGCGGCCCTTTTCTGGCAACGGCATGTCGTCCCTGAAAAGGAGATTTTCTATTTTGGAGATTCGTACACTTATTACTGGCTGGGACAATCCATTGCCGAAGGAAAATCGTATCAATTTCAAGAGCATGGGACCGCATGGCAAATATTCCGAATGCCCGGATATCCCGTGCTGATTGCGCCGATCCTCCATTTTTCAAAGACCTCTCAAACTGCGTTATTGTTGCGTTTTTATAATATTGTTTTCGGCACACTATTAGTCGCCGCAGTGGGATTTCTCGCTTTCCAGCTTTTCCGCGACCATAAAACCGCATTACTCGCCGGATTTTTCGTCGCTATTGACCCATGCACGATGATCACAAGTGTCTGGGTTCTTTCGGAACCCCCTTTTTGTTTGGTTATTGTTCTGCAAATGGCTTCTTTGGTGAAAATAGGGCGAATTCATTCAAAAGGGGAAAGATTTCGGTATTCCCTTCTTTTCGGAACACTTCACGCCGCCGCGGTCTCTTTGCGTCCGAGTTGGCTCTATTTTGCCCCGATGATTTTTGTCTTCTGTTTTCTTTTTACCTGGAAAACGGTCCCGTTTTTCGCCGTGGTGAGAAAGATTGTTCCGGTATTTTTCCTTTCCGGTGCCGTTTTCTGTATTCTCCTTTCTCCGTGGTGGGTACGGAATTACCGCGTTTCCGGTCATTTTGTGATGACAACACTCCAAATGGGAGCCAGTCTTTACGATGGCCTGAGTCCCGCGGCAACCGGAGCAAGTGACATGACGTTCACCGAAAAATTCCGTCTTGAGGAACGGCGGCACGCAACCGGTGATCCCGCGGACACGGAGGAATACCGTCTCGACCGGCGGATGAAACAAGCCTCGCTTGATTGGGCGAAAAATCATCCGGGTCAGGTATTGAAACTTGCCGCAGTGAAATTTTGCCGGCTCTGGAATGTTTGGCCGAACGAACCGGCTTTTTCCAGAATCGCTTTGAAACTTGTCATCTTTTTTTCTTATGTTCCGGTCATGTTGACAGCTTTTGCGGGGATTTTCCGCTGCAGAAAACAGGGTGTCGAGTTTTTGATGCTTCTTGTTCCGGCGGTTTATGTGACATCGCTGCATGTGATTTTCGTCAGTTCGCTCCGGTACCGTGTTCCGGTGATGCCGTTTTTCATGATTTTCGCCGCATCCTGGTTAATGCAGAGGCGGAATGTGAAAAAACACACGTGACCTAGAGCGAATTAATTATTTGCGCAGACAGTATCCCTTGTGATTGAAGTCATTTTTGCAGTCGATTGAAGAAAAAAACTTTCCCGACACGGTAACGAGCAAGGTGAACGAAATCATCAGAAAAATTTTCAGAAAAATTAACAATTCCTCTTGACTTCTTGAATTGTCGTGGATAAAATACAGTCATCAGGTTGAATTGTGTCAATCTGTACAGGATTTTCGTGAAACGTTTTCGAAAATCATCAAACCATTTTTCCAAACAGGAGAAAAACCATGCAAAACTTAACTATGTGTCCGAAATGTCAAAATGGGGGGGGGTGGTAGTCTGTACTGGTTCCCGTATCGTAGAAACCAATGCTGCAGATGGAAATGCTGTCGATGCGAAATGCACTGCGAGCACTGCCCGAAACTCTTTTGCCCGTTCAAAATCCACTACCCAATCGGGTTCGACTGTCCGATCCGCTTTTACCCTTGTCGAGCTTCTTGTGGTGATTGCAATCATCGGGATTTTGATTGCTCTTCTTTTGCCTGCCGTCCAGGCCGCCCGCGAAGCCGCAAGGCGAATGCAGTGTACGAATAATCTCAAACAACTTGGTCTGGCAGTACAAAACTTCCACGACACGAACAAGAAACTCCCTTCCGGTATGACAACGATTCACAGAACGGTCGTCAATCTTGACCAAAACAGATTTTCCGCTCTGTTCATGTTGTGTCCGTACATTGAAATGGGGTGGTTATATGAAGGATT
>JAISQK010000264.1 GCA_031274255.1 Planctomycetaceae bacterium
TGAAAGACGGCGATGTCGTGGTGATTCAATCGCGTGAAGCGGAAGTGTTCTACACCGGCGGTTTACTCCAGGGCGGCATGTTCCCGATTCCGCGTGACTTTGACCTTGATGTTTTCGGAGCAATGTCGATGGCCGGCGGTTCGGTGGCGGCTGCGGCCGGCGGCACTTCCACGATTCGCGGCACAGGTGTCGGGACATTGATTCCGCCGACCCGTCTTCTTGTCATCCGTGAAATCAACGGCTACCAGCGTGCCATTCTGATCGACATGAGACGGGCGATGGTTGATCCGACGCAACGAATCCTGATTCAACCAAATGACCTGATTATTTTGGAGTACCGTCCGGCGGAGTTCGCCTTGAACATGATTCTGAGTACATTCTCCCTCCGTTTGGACCTCCAGTCCCTGTGGAACTGAATCCTGAGCGGACATGAGACGTAACACCTGATTCAGACGCTCAAATGTCCGGACGACTCAAACACTGATACCGCCATGGATCAGTGTTTTTTTATGTCCCGAAGATGCTAAAAAAGAATGGCATACCTTTGATTGACATTCCGATTTTCTGTTTTTGAAAAGAAATCTCAGCGGGAAAGTCAAAAAAGGGTGGATTTTCCCCGAATTTTCTGGTATGATAAAATGAGGGTTCTAGGAATGCGTTGGTTTTTGCTATAAAATCGTTACCGGATTGGGAATTTTTTCAATGACGAAATACCTTGCAGTGGACTGGGATGGTACAGAAATCCGGTTTGTCCTGGGAAATCTGCAACGTGACCGCGTCACCGTACTCAAGGCCGGCTCGGAACCGATTGAAACGTCGGAAGATGCGTCGGGACAAACACTTAAACATTATGGCCGAACACTCAAGCGTCTTCTCGGCCATCACAATATCTCACGAAACCGATTATTGCTCGGACTGGACCGCAGCTCGGTGGAATTGATGAGTCTGCAAATTCCTCCGGCAACGAAGGAGGAAATCCTTGATCTTGTGACCCATCAGGCACTGCACGACTCCCCCAATTTCACGGAAGGACAGCCGCTGGATTTTCTGCTTCTTTCCGCCGCGTCGGGAGAGACGCAACGTGTGGCGGCACTCACGATTACACGCTCCCAATTGAAACAATATCGTGGAATCTGTCACGAGGCGAGACAAAAACCTTCAAAGATCGTATTTCGGCCGTTCACGATTGCCGACCTCTATTGCCAGTCCAATCTGGCGGACGACAAACCGATTCTCCTCTTTCAGGCAACAAAAGAGGAAGCGGATGTTGTTGTCCTCGTGGAAAAAAGGATTGTTTTCACCCGGTCATTCAAGTTTCCGACAGTGATTTCCCAAGAGGAACGGAGCAAACGCATTGTTACGGAAATCAATCGAACCTTGACGGTTGCGCAACAGGAACTTTCCGGCGAGGAACTGCGGAAAGTTCTGATTTTCGGCGACCCGGAAGCGTCAGCCTCCACCGTTGCCGGATTTGCGGACCGGGAAATTGACATCGAAGTAAGAAATCCGTTTCAGTTAAACTGTGTCGGCGGCAAAGTCAAGCCGGATTTTCCAGGCTCTTACGCCGCACTGTTGGGAATGATTCTTGCCGAAAGTACCGGTTCAGGACAATCGATCGATTTTCTTCATCCCAAAGAAAAGCCGCAGCCGATTAATATTGCCCGATATGCTGTTTTGATCTTTCTGTTACTCAGTATTATCGGTGTGTTTTTCTATTTTCACGCAAAGAAAGATTTGAAAACCCTTGATGCTCAGCTTGCCGGGTTGGAAGCAAAAATTCAGGAGCAGCAAAAGCAATATCAGGCGGACTCTCCGCTCTTCATGCGGCTGACAGCGGCGTACACCTGGGACAATGCCCAGTTGATCTGGTTGGATGAACTCCGTGATTTGTGTGTACGGCTTCCGGCGGAACAGGATTTGGTCATTACAAACATGTCGTTCAACGGAACTGCCGCAGGAAATTATACGGGAGTGATTGATCTTTCCGGCCGCGCTCGGGATTGGGGCACTGTTCAGAATATTCACCGGTCATTTACGGACAATTTTCACAGTATCCGTTTGGTGAATCAGTCGCGAAATCCTGCCGGCGGCGGCTATCCCTGGAATTTTTCATTGCGGATATTCTGTGTCCGACGAACGCATCCTGATCTGTTTTTGGCCCATCTACCGGAGGACATCCGTGAACAGTCGGGAAAACTTCCTGATTTCATAAATTCCAATCGGACTTCGCAGATTCCACAGAATGCGTCAAACACGCAGAATATAATCATCTCCTCCCCTCCGCAGGAGATTTCGCCTGAACCCTACGTTCCCCGTGAAAAGCCGGTTCCCGAAGAAGTCCCCCCGCCGGAGTACAAACCGATGGAAAAACCGATTCCTCAAGAAGTTCGGCCGCCGGAATATTCTTCCGCTCCACCTGACTCACCTGCGGAAACGACCCCGCTTCCGTATATTCCACTCAATCAGACGGGACAAAATCCTGAAAATCCTTCGACACCGTCCGCAACGGAATCCTCGGAAATTCAAGAATCCCCCTCCAATCCGACATGAATCCCTTATGAAAAATTGGCGTCATTTCCTTATTTTCTTTGGATTTGCCATTTTCCTGATAGTTTATGGAAGCTATTGGGCCTATCAGACTTTCTATGCGGAGCCTCGGAAGAAAATTCAAACAAGTATCGAAGAGGCACAAAAAAAAGTTGAAAGTCAGGAGCAGATTCTCGCCGTCCAGCAGCAAAGAATCCAGTGGCTTTCCGGCCGGAATGACCTGGGACGCTCTCTGCCGCAGCCGCTTTCTGACGGACAGAATCTTTATCATACGTGGCTGCTTGAACTTACGGCGTTTTGTCAATTTGAGGATTGTGCGGTCAACAAGGGGAATATCCAACGTACCGCTTCCTATTTTGTGCTTCCCTATTCCATTCGGATGCGATGTTCGTTCGAGCAATTGAGCCGTTTCCTCTGGGAATTTTCCTGGGCACCCTATCTTCACAAGATTACCGCCATTCAGATTCAGCCGATTGAGCAAACGGACTTGATTGAGGCGGCCATTCAGGTTGAAGGAATCATCATTCCGCCGCTTCAGTCCGGTGCCGAGCCGCCGCTAAAAAACCGTCTGCCGGAGGGATTTCGGAGGCGTTTATCAAGCGGTCCGCTGGAAACTTATATTGAACCGATTCTGTCACGGAATTTGCTGCAATTTTCAAGAGGCGGTGTTGACGATTCTGACTTTGCGCGTGTTACCGCAATCAATCGGACAAACGGAGTCCCGGAAGTCTGGATATCGCTTCTCACCAACGGTTCCAAACGGGTCGTCAAAACCGGTGAATCGTTCCGTATCGGATCGTTTTTTGCAACGCTTGTCGAGATTGACGAACCGGACGTGATTTTTGAGACTCGGGGACTTGCCGGACATCCGCCGTTGCGGTGGGTTGTGTCGGCAGGGGAATATCTCAAAGACGCCGCCGCTGTTCCGCCGGAACATTAACTCTCATGACACGCTTTTTACTGTCCTCACATTCTATTGATTACTGAACCGGCTGGGAAGTGCCGCCGCGGTCCACGATGACTTCGCCCGGCGGAATCAGGAAGAGTGTGTACTCGTAATGGTTTTGTACAAGGATTTTCCGCAGCAAATGAAACGAGTCATACGAATCCTGAAACACAATCACATCAAATGCAACCTTTGAGGAGCTGAATTTTTTCAGATGTTGAACGGTTTGAATCGCAACAACGAGTTCCCGGAGTTTTTCTTTTTCACGGTCAAGAGATTTTCCTTCTTCCTGACTTTTTTCGACATCTTTCTCCAGCAACGCGATCTCCGCGTGAAGCTGATCCATCCGGCCTTGGATTTCCCGGTCGTCCAAAAGGCGGCTGCTGTCCCATACATTCTGTTTCGCGCGGACTTCGTAGGCCAACGATTCCGCCGTAATTTCCAGATCACGCACCTGATTCAGCATCAATTCATACGCCGCTTTCGTCACGGACTCTTTGACGCTTTCCGGGTCAAGAGTCTTGTTGATCAGGTTCAGCGTCAGCATCAGCATGATCATGATGATAATGCCGCAGATACAGAACATGATGTCCTGAAACGAAAAGAACGAAATGGGAGAACTGTTTCGATTGTGCCGTGCCATTTACTCTTTTTCCTCTTCAATACGGAGGTGTTGAACGATATTGCTGTTACAGTACTCCGAACAGGCGTCGAGAAATTCTTCTTCCGCTTTGCGGAGTGCCGTCGCGGTGAGAGAGAGAAACAGTGCAATCACGAGAGCCAAAAGGGTCGTGTCGAACGCGGTGACCAAGCCGGCGGTGACATGCCGCAACGAATCGGCGATTTCGTCCATTTCGGATGTTGACGTCAGCACCGAGCCGAAACTTCCGATCGCATGAGAAAGTCCGAGGACCGTACCGACAAAACCGAATACCGGTATCGCCCAAAGGAAACCGTTGACCAGCGTGTAACTGGTTTCGAGCGAACTGTCGTCACGTTCGGCATGAGAGCGGAACATTTCATCCACATCGGAAACGCGGCCGAGATTCTTCAGATTTGACAATGTCGCGACAATCCGGTGATACAAAAGATACGCATGAGGGTCCGGGGCAATGGAGTAAATCACCGCCAGAATCGAATCGACCGTGTTGCGTGAAATGATGACATCACCGGTTTGCGGCAGTACGGAAATTCTCAACGCTTTCTTTTGTTCACGGAGTTTCAGCCGCTTGATGCCGAGGATGACCAGTGTCCAGACACCGAAAAACACGGTCGGATACGTTGTCACGCCGCGGCGGGTACAGAGATCGCGGAGAGAGGAGTCCGGCAGTAAAAACAACGCGACGAAAAAACAACTCGTCAGAACCAGCGCAATCACGAAGCTGAACTTCGCGTTCACGTTGGTGTATTTCGCACCGCGGAGACCGAATTTCTGTTCGATGTCGTTTTTGTGCCAGTAAAGCAGACGTTCCGCGGAAGCACTAAACTTGACCCATAAAATCGAACATTTTCCGATAGTCGTAGAGGGTGTGGAATTTCTGTAGACCACGCCAAACTGTTTTGACGCCGGGCGGACCGTCACTGGGCGCACGCCGGGGGCCGCCGAGATTACCTATATGCTCCACCGCTTCCCCTATCGTGTACGGCTTTTTGGGGGCTTTCTTCGTTCTGTTTGCTACACAATACAAGACTTTCCATTCCTCTTCGTCAAACAGTATCGTGCACGGCAG
>JAISQK010000316.1 GCA_031274255.1 Planctomycetaceae bacterium
GTTGCCCGGCGGACCGCTGGCGACAATTTCACCGCCGAAACGTCCCGCATTCGGACCGAAGTCAATGAGCATGTCCGCGTTTTCGATCACCTCTTTGTCATGTTCGACAAGAAGCAGCGTATTGCCGAGGTCACGCAATTTGCGGAGTGCCGCAACGAGCCGGCTGTTGTCGCGCGGATGAAGTCCGATGGTCGGCTCGTCAAGAACGTAAAGCACGCCGACCAGACCGCTGCCGATCTGGGCCGCAAGCCGTATTCGTTGCGTTTCGCCCCCCGACAGTGACGGAGCCGGACGTGCAAGCGTCAGATAATCAAGCCCCACGTCCACGAGAAATTGCAGCCGATGCCGCACTTCCTCAATCAGGTCTCCGGCAATTTTGCGGTCCATGTCGTTCGGTTTCCACGCCTCAAAGACCGGCAAAAGCTGCCCGAGCGGCTGACGGCACATCTGATCCATCGTCATGTCCAGAAACCGTACCGCCGCCACATCATCACGGTAACGGCTTCCAAGACAAACAGAACATTCCACTTCATCAACCATATATTCCAGTTTCGCCCGAAGCGACGGTACCAGCCGCGACGCCTCCTCAAGCGCCGGATAAAGTCCCTTGTACTGAAACTTGAAGTGCGGAACAGGAAGAACGGAAGGGGAGGCCGCTTCGGAGGCCCGGACTTCAATCCACTTGTCACCGGTCCCGTGAAAGAGGATCCGCTTGTGACGCGCATCAAGCTGTTCAAACGGCACATCAAGCGGCACACCGGTCGACTTGCTGAAAGAACGGAGCATCGCGGCAGCAAGGGGGCTGCCGGTCATGTCCGGCCAAAGTCTGACAGCTCCCTGTTCAAGCGTCAGTTTCGAATCGTGCAGAAACAACGCCGGATTCGCACCGGTTTGCACGCCAAGCCCTTCACATTGCGGACACCAGCCAAGCGGTGAATTGAACGAAAAGTGATTCGGTGTGAGCGGTTCAAAACTCCGTCCGCACTTTTCGCACGCAAAATGCCGACTGTGCCGCTGAGTCCCCCATTGCGGTTCGTCGGTTTGTCCGTTCACCGTCACCACATGCACGACCCCCTGACCGAGTTCGAGTGCCGTTTCGATACTGTCGGAAAAACGCGACCGTGAAGCCGAATCGTCACGCACCACGACACGGTCCACAAGAACTTCGACGCTGTGCTTCCGGCGCCGGTCGATTTCAGGAACTTCGTCCAGCGAATAGGTCTTGCCGTCAATCCGCACGCGGCTGTAACCGTTTGTCCGCAAACGGCCCCAAAGTTCCTCGTACTGCCTGCCGGCCTCTACGGTGAGCGGCGCCGCAATCAGCAGCCGAGTTTCCGGCGGGTTTTGCATAACCTTGGCCACGATCTCATCCAGTGTCTGCGTGCCGACAGGAATGCCGCAATCAGGACAGTACGGCTGACCGAGCCGCACAAAAAGCACTCGCAGATAATCGTGAATTTCCGTCACGGTGCCGACGGTCGAACGGGGGGAATGGCTCGCCGCTTTTTGCTCAATCGCAATCGCCGGAGACAATCCGTCGATGTGCTCGACCTTCGGTTTCTGCATTTGTCCGACGAACTGCCTCGCGTAACTGCTGAGACTTTCGACATACCTCCGCTGACCTTCGGCATACACCGTGTCCATCGCCAGCGACGATTTTCCCGATCCGCTCGGCCCGCAGCAGACGGTCATCTTGTCGCGGGGAATATCAATCGACACCGCACGGAGGTTGTGCTCCTCGGCATTGCGGACGGTGATGAATTGAGAGGTTTCCGGTGTTCGGGAATTTCCCTTCTCTTGAGGTTTGAAGCCGGAAGTCCCTGTCTTTGTCTGAAGCCGGGAGTCCAAGACTTTTTTTAACGCTCTCCCCGTATGCGATGTTGTGACTTCGGCGACCTGTTCCGGTGTTCCCTCGGCAATAATCCATCCTCCGGCGGCTCCCCCTTCCGGCCCGAGATCAATCAGCCAGTCGGCGGTTTTGATGACATCAAGATTATGCTCGACCACCAGCACGGTGTTTCCCGCGTCAACAAAATCATGCAGCACATGGAGAAGGAGCTTGATGTCGGCGAAATGCAGTCCGGTGGTCGGTTCGTCGAGCAGGTAAAGCGTCTTGCCGGTACTCTTCTTGACGAGTTCGCGGGCAAGTTTGATCCGCTGAGCTTCCCCGCCGGAAAGCGTCGGCGACGGCTGACCGATCTTCATGTAACCCAGCCCGACATCGGCAAGTGTTTGCAGTTTGTGCCGTATTTTCGGGATGTTCGCGAAATGTTCGAGAGCTTCCTCAACCCCCATTTCAAGCACCTGGTTGATGGACTTTTCCTTGAACCGGACGGAAAGGGTGTCCATGTTGAACCGATGCCCCTGACAAACCGGACATGTCACCCAAATGTCGGCGAGAAAATCCATTTCGAGTTTTTTCGCCCCGTTCCCCTCACACGCTTCACACCGTCCGCCCGCCACGTTGAAACTGAAGCGTCCCGGCGCAAACCCTTTCGCGCGGGCGTCCGGCAGTTCGGAATAAAGCTTGCGGATTTCATCGAAAAGCTTGATGTACGTCGCCGGATTCGACCGCGGTGTCCGGCCGATCGGCGACTGGTCGATGGAAATCATCTTGTCGAGATATTTCAGACCGTCGATTCCCGCATGTCCGCCCGGCGTTCCGAGACCGCCGTTGAGGTCGCGCATGAGAGCCTCGACGAGAATGTCATTGACGAACGAACTTTTGCCGCTTCCGCTGACACCCGTGACGCACACGAACTTGCCGAGCGGCACATCAATGTCGATATTTTTAAGGTTGTTATGCGACGCACCGCGCACCATAAGATGTCGGTCGGAACCTTCCCGCCGCGTTTTCGGAACTTCAATCTTTTCCTTGCCGCTGAGATATTGTCCTGTCAGACTCGCGGGATTTTTCAGCACCTGTTCGATGTTTCCCGCCGCGACGATGTTTCCGCCATGCACACCGGGACCGGGGCCGAAATCGACAAGATAGTCCGACGCCAGCATCGTCTCTTCATCATGCTCAACCACGACCACGGTGTTTCCCTGGTCACGGAGTTTTTGCAACGTCGCGATCAACCGGTCATTGTCGCGGGGATGCAGACCGATCGACGGTTCGTCCAAAATGTACAGCACTCCGACCAGTCCGCTGCCGATCTGTCCGGCCAGCCGTATCCGTTGCAGTTCTCCGCCGGAAAGGGTCGGTGCTGTCCGGCTAAGTGAAAGATATTCCAACCCGACATTGATCAGAAATCCAAGACGGCTGCGAATCTCCTTGAGAGCTTCCTCCGCGATTTTTCGCCCGGATTCGTTGAGTTTGAGCTTCGAGAAAAACTCGAGACACTCTGTGATTTGCAGCGAACAGACCTCCGGCAGTGACAAAATTTTGTTCTTTTTGAAAACCGGAGCGTCGGAAAGTGTCTCCAGTTTGAACGACCTCGCCTGCCGGTTGAGCCGTTGACCGTGACAAAATCCGCACGGAATGACACTCATGTATTTTTCCATCGCGGCCCGCTGCATTTTACTTTTCGACTCGCGGTACTGCGACATCATACGCGGGATGATCCCTTCGAAGGCACCGCCCCATTTGTGACCGCTTGTTCCGTTCCGCCATGTGAACGTGATGTGTGCGTCACCGGTTCCCCAAAGCAATGCCTGCTGCGCCCGTTCATCGACCTCTTCCCACGCGGTTTCAAGCACATGATTTTTCGGAAGTTCATACTTCCGCTCCAGCCAATCCGCCACGCCGCTGAAAATGTGCCGCTGCCAACGTCCCATTTCTCGCCACTTTCCTATCGGCACGACACACCCCTGCTGAAAATTCTTCGACGTGTCAGGAATGAGCAGCGACGGATCGAAAGAGTGCAAATCGCCCAAACCGTCACAATGCGGACACATTCCTTGCGGCGAGTTGAAACTGAACATCTGCGGACTCGGCGGCTCGAAATTGATCCCGCACTCGGTACAGGCGTAATGAGCCGAAAGGGAAATGTCGTCGGTTTTGCCGATTTTTGCATTCTTTTTGCTGTCCGACTCTTCACTGTCCATCGCAATAATCAGTTGACCGTCACCGAGGACGAGCGCCCGTTCGACCGCTTCGGAAAGCCGCTGCCGCCCCGCCGCTCCGTTTTGTACGAGCCGGTCAATGACAACTTCGATGTTGTGCCGCATCTGACGGTCAAGCCGCAAATCCCGCGACAGACGCACGACCTCCCCGTCAACCCTCGCACGGAGAAACCCTTTTTTCAGCAGGTCGGCAAACAAGTCTTTGTGTTCCCCCTTTTGACCGCGAATGACCGGCGCAAGAACGAAAAACCGCGTGTTTTCCGGCAATGTTTCAACCCGGTCCATAATCTGCTGACGTGTTTGCGCGGCAATCGGGCGTCCGCACTGATAACAATATCCCGTCGCGACACGGGCGTACAGCACACGGAGAAAGTCGTAAATCTCCGTGATGGTGCCGACAGTCGAGCGTGTGTTTTGGCCTCCCGCTTTTTGTGAAATCGAGATCGACGGACTCAACCCGGAAATCTGATCGACATCCGGTTTGGGCAACTGACCGAGAAACTGCCGCGCGAAACTCGACAGACTTTCAACATACCGCCGCTGCCCTTCGGCGTAAAGCGTGTCGAAAGCAAGCGAACTTTTGCCGCTGCCGCTGACGCCGGTGAAGCAAATCAACCGGTTTCGCGGCAATTGCAGTTCCACATTGCGCAGATTGTGTTCCCGCGCCCCTTTGACAATAATATCGGAAAAAACCATTCTCTCTCCGCAAAATGGACACCTCTTGATGTGAAAAATCAATCCGTCATTATATCAGGAATCGCCGGCCTCCCAATGACCGCTCACACCGCCTGCAGAAAATATAACGCGGGAATGTTGATTTTGCAGTATTAGAGGATTACAAGAGTTGTCTATCTTGTGTATTTTATATTGATGGAGAAGAAAAAACGGACCTGACAATAATACTAATTGCAGCGATAATCATTTGTCTTTTCTCTTGGCGGATTCTTCCGACAGTTCGAGCGTCATTCCGAGAAACAAGGGGTGAATGTTGACGACCTTTCGGCAGAGAATGTCCAGCGTTTTGCCGAAAAATTTGGATTGAGTGAATAACCTGAAAAACCGCTCTTGACACGGTCAGGCGTTTTTGGCAAACTACCGCAATCAATGTTTCACCTGTCCAAAATGAAAAATGAACTAAGGAGAAAAATAATGCGTAGAATAACGCCATGGATGGTTCTTGCAGCAAGTTTGATTTTGTGCGGTATCGGCTGCGGAGGCGGTGAAAAACCGTCGAAAACCGAACCGAATTCCAACACGGAAACTCCGGCGTCGCCTGAGGACATCGAAAAGAGTGCCGCCGTCATCAAAAGTTTCATTACCGCAATCCTCAAAGGGGACGATGAGGCCGCATTTGCCCTGCTTTCGCCGAAAGCTCAGGAAGAGTACAAGAAAATGAATTACGGTTTCGGCTTTCCCGCCAACGACCAGACGGAATTTCAGATCAATGCCGTCACTCCGATTCCCGGAAGTGATAATACACACTTCGGAGTCTTTGTTACAATGAACGAAAAAGATGGAGAAGATGTTATCGTCACACTATCCAATTGGGGGGTCCGCAAGGATTTTGGAAAATTTCACGTCGTTGGTGTCGTCTTGCAAGGGGAAGATCAAACAATGGAACTGAATTTTGAAGATTTAGTTGGTTCCCGGGAAAAAATGCAGGAACAAGCGAGGATTGCCACCGCTCCGCAAAACAGTGAGATTCAGCCGCCGATACAGAACCAATTCGCCGTACCGCCGGGAACCGTTCCGCCAAACACGATTCCTGGACAAAATCCGCAGCAAGGAATAGGGATCAACCCGCAAAGTCAGGGTCCGTCTGCCCCGCTAAGATAATGATTACCTGAGGTTCCATCATATCAGGGGCAGGATTCCCGCATTTTTCACCGTTTTCCGTTGTTTCAGCTTACACGGTTTCAACCGGATTTGAAAATCTCATCAATGGCGACAACAACGACGTTATTCTCGTTGAGTGCTTTGAGAGCTTCATCCGGTTCATTGAACCGCAGGAACATGACCGCTTTTCCGGCAACCCGCGACGCGTAACCATACATATATTCGATATTCAGGTTGGCTTTATCGATGGATTCCAGAAGATCGGTCAGACCGCCGGGACGGTCTTCCACCATCACGGCGATCAATTCGGTTTCCCGGACGACAAGTCCCTGATTTTCAAAGATGGTTTTGGCCCGTTGCCAGTCCTTGATGATGAACCGGAGAATTCCGAACTGTTCCGTGTCGGCCAGTGCCATGGTTTCGATGTCGATTCCGGCATCTGTCAGAAGACGGCACGCCCTGCGGAGATGACCGGGTTTGTTCTCGATAAATATAGAGAGTTGACGAATCTTCATTGAAAATCCCTTAAATTCTGAAAAAGAGCCTAATACACTAATCTCGTATCATATCTTGTTTAACATTTTTGGCAAGTGAAGAGTGTCCATGAAAAAATCCTGCTGATTTCGACCCGGAACCGCATTGACAGTGAAATCCGCCGTACAAAAATTTGCTGACAGGCATTTCCCCCCCGGTTGACGGCCGTTGGTTTGTAGCGGATTGGTTCTAAATCGAAAATCAGACAGGATTTATACTTTTTGTATTTTCTTTATCTTCTAATGGGAAAGGGTACTCAGGAGTTTGCCGAAGTTCGGAATCCGTTCCTCCACATAAGCAATCCACTTGCCGGGATGCCAGATTTCCAAACAAACCGCCGCTCCGACGACCATCACTTCTTTTCCCGGCTCGACACCGAGGAACTCGCGGAACCCTTCAGGGAGGAGCAACCGTCCTCGTCCCGCCAACGGTACCGGACGGTGCCGCGTTGATAAAAGTCTCCCAAATGCCTGGAGTTGCGGCATTTTCTGATCAAGGTCGCCAAGCCGGATTCGCTGTTGAATCAATTCGACCCGTGCATCAAGTTTTGTTTGCCAGTTCGACTTTTCCCAAAGGCTCAAACATCCCGGACGCTCTTTTGCCAAAACACAATCCCCTTCCGGCGGCTGAAACACCTCAAGGAACTCCCCCGGCAATGACAAGCGGTAACGCTCATCAATCCGGCGGCTGTACTCTCCCAAAATGAGTTGTTTCTTATCGTTCATTTTTCTGATGCAATCGTTTCTTGGACATACTCAATCTTGATTCTAAACAATTATATCAGAAATGGGCGAAATTTCCACTAATTTTTCAAAAAAACTCAAGTTTAGGGTTTGTTTCCCACATCATGTTCATGAGTTTACCGGAGAACTCAAAGGACGCAAGTCCCTAAGTTGCATTTTTGACGAAAAAAAGAGTTTTTCAGAAAATGACAATACAGATAAAATAAGTGGTTCAAACAGAATAAAGTGGAGCATATAAAGATCGGTAATGTCTCTCCAACGGAAACTCCATAAGACCTCGACATACGGCGTTAAATTTTACTGATTACAACATCAGAAACGATTACATTATTTTACTGTGTCACGGTAAAAACAGCGATGATTTGCATGGATTACACGTACAGAAAAGTGTCGCACTGATTAGCTAAAACTTGCCGATAAAATGCGTTTTATTGTTTTTTTGCATGATCTGAATCATACCGAAAATACCTGCGGTGTTTTGGAATTCCATGTCTCTTTGTATAGATTCTAAGCATAGTCCTGCACGTACTGACGATACTTTCTAGCACTGAAAGAGCGATTGATACAGAAAGCATGGGAAAGACTACTGTATCGGATGTGCGAATTGCTTGGAAGTTTTTGAAAAGGAGTTTCTATGAATGGTTTATCAATAGCGCGGATTTTGACGCGGCTGCAAAAAAAGTGTTTCAATACTTTTTTAGGAAGTGTACTGTTGTTCGGAACAGCCGGATACCACGCAGTAGAAGCGGCCTCTCCTTATCATGTGTTACCGGCTCGGGAATATCAGTTTTCGGACGTAGTGCCGTTGTATGGGAAAGACGTAACGATTCTCGGGAACGATCCGGCTGTCATGCAGCACATGGATTTGTTCATTTACGACACGCAAAACCATTTCGTGGCTTCTTCGGTCGATTCCATGCAGCCGCCGGCGCCGTTACGGTTACAAGACAACAACAGACGTGATAATATCCAACAGGTTCACGGGGAAAAGGGACAAACCTGGCAAATCTCCGAACAAGAGCAGCTTCCGCATTTGGTACCGCTTAATCCGGTGGACACAGTGAACGCAACCAACTCCATTGTCATTCAACAGTCAGGCAATCAGCCGCTCCCGAACCCTGTGACCGCGGTAACGGTGTCAGACATTCCAAAGACGGAGATTCCGACGGCTTCTTCCGTTGCGGCATCGGCTCCTTACAGAGAAGTTGCTCCGCCGGTTCCGAATATTCCGATGACGTTTACCGCTGTTCGATTGGACACTCCTGCTGCGACACCGATTCCCGCCCCGCCCAAACAGGAAAACAAGACTCTTATTGCGGATGAAACGGTTTCGATTGTGCCGGAATTGGAAAACCTGCATTCCGTTTCCTATGTGACACGTGATGAAGTCGAGGAAATTTTACGGCAATACCAACCATTGGCAGGAAACGAGGAGGCCGACGGTCTCCGCAAAGGACGCTTCACGTTCACTCCGTATGGTTATATCAATATCAGTACGTCGTATGAAACACAACGGACGATGAACGGCGATTACGCTTTGTATTCACGCAGTCCCGATCTGGACGGCGGCGGTCATTCCGGGTTTCATGTTGATCCCAAGTCTTCACGGCTCGGTCTGAAAATCGCGGGGCCGGACTTCAACTGGTGTTGCCGGAGCATCAAAACCGGAGCGTTGTTTGAAGTCGATTTCCAGGGAAACATCAACTCGACACGAAACCGTCCGGGACTCCTTTTCCGCAGAGGATTTCTGGACTTCAGTACCCCGAACACACGATTGCTGATCGGTCAGGAATGGGAAGTCATTTCACCGCTCATTCCGCAAAGTTTAAGTTATGTGCCGGGCTCCTGTACCGGAAACCTCGGTTACAGAAGAGCGCAAATCCGGCTCGAACGGACCCGCAACTGGACGCATGATTTCAGTACAATCACTCAATTGGCTTTGTGCGACAATGTGCCGGATGTCATTGACGGAGTCGGTTTAAACACCGCCAACGCCGGTTGGCCGATGGTTCAGGGACGCATCGCCGCATCCTTCTGGAAGAATCCCGCGATCAACAACAAACCGGTGACACTCGGGCTTTCCGGGCATATCGGTGAAATGCGGTACGACTACGACTATTCGACTTATTCCATTGACCACCAAAAACAGGAAACCTGGTCGGCCAATCTCGATTTGGAAGCCCCGGTCACGCGAAAGCTGACATTTTCCAGCGAACTTTATACTGGTGCCAACCTTGCTTCGTCGCTTGGCGGAATCAATCAGGGAATCGACCTGTACTCCCGGCAAGGCGGTGCCTTTGACCCGCGAGCCGCCAAAGCGGTCGGCGGCTGGGCGAACCTGACTTATAAAATGACGAAAAAATTCCAGCTCAACGGCGGTTATGCGATAGAAGACATGCCGGATATGATTGCCTCGGCACACCGTGGCGGAGATAATTTTACGGCACGGACAAGAAATCAAATCATTTACCTCAACGGAGTTTACAACTGGACGGACGGCTTCATGACAGGACTTGAAGTGAGCCAGTGGAAAACCGATTGGCAAAATTACAACAGTACGCCGGGAATCATCAGCCCGCTTGAACCTGGCAAGACGACACGAATCGACCTGTTAATACGATATACCTTCTAGTTTTTCCGAAAGGAAAAACCACTTCAACCGGGTTCATCCCCGAGTTTCTTACGGTTGTTACTTTGCAAGCAAACGCCCCGGAATATGGCAACATATCCCCGGGGTTTTTGCTGTCTACTGCGGTCAGAAACGCAAGCCGCCGAAACAGGCTCAATCTGCATCACAAAAAATGCCGGAAATCGCTCTGGACACGACCGCTGATTTTTGCGATACTTCAACGTAAAAGGATTAATGAGGAGAGATTATCATGACAAAAACACTGAAAACATTCACTGCCGGTCTGAACCTATTAATATTACTGAGTGTCACTTCATGGACTGCAATCGCTGAAGAGCCGGTAAGCGAAGAACCGGTGAACACTGTGTCAAACGATGCTGCGGAGTATCTGCTCCGGTATCAGTTTCACAAAGGGGACATCCTGAAATGGGACGTCACGCAACAGATTGACATGGAAACACAGGTCGCCACGGAACAGAATCAGACCAACACATTCAGCCGTTCAACAAAAGTCTGGACCGTAATGGATGTTGATGAAAGCGGGACGGCAACGCTGGAGTATTCCGTGGAAAATGCGGAAATCAACAACAAGGCGGTCACGCGAAACACTCCTCCCGGCGAAAAACCGATCCGCAAGGAAGAATCGGCGTCCTACAACAGCAAAAAGACAGAAGAAGAACCGAATCCTTTTTTTAATGAAGTCGCCCGTTCAATAGGAATTCCGCTTGCGCATATTACGATTGACCCCCGCGGCAAGCTCCTCAAAAAGATACAAAAAGCTCCGTATGCCGCCGCCGCGGAAGAGAACCGGATCGCGATTCCCATGCCGGAAAAGCCGATTAAAGTCGGGGAAACGTGGGACGTACCAAATGAGATTGTGCTTCCGCAGCCTGGGGGAATTGTGCAAAAGATTGCGGTTCGGGAACGTTTCACACTCGAAAAAGTGCAGAATGGAATCGCGACCATCCGTTATAAAACCATTCGACTGACACCGGTGAACGATCCGAAACTCAAAATGCGGCTGATTGACAAGGAACCCAACGGCATCATTTTTTTCGACATCACCAGCGGGCGTAACATCGAACAACAGATTGACATCCGGCAAAATGTCATCAACTGGACGGAGCGAACCGCAAGCCGAGCCGCGTATCAGTGCCGCATGACGGAAAAACATCTGAAATGACGTTGTATTTTGTTAGTTTATTTCATTCTGTTGTGCAAGCCTTGCGAATTTCATCCTTGCGGGCGAATACTTCCAGACCGGACTCAACACCGTCGAGTGGACCTCACGGGCAAAGTTGAGCATTCCTTCAAAACCGGCCAAAGCGATTTTGCGTTCGTGATTATGGTCACAAAAGCCGATTCCCATTTTGTAGGCAATCGGCCGTTCCTTGACACCGCCGATGAGCAGATCGGCTCCTTTTTCCAGAACAAACCGTGAAAGTTCGAGCGGATTGCTGTCGTCGCAAATGATGGTTCCTTCGTTGGTGATTTCCTTGAGGTAGTTGTAATCCTCTTCCGATCCCGTTTGCGAACCGACAACGACCGTTTCCATGCCGAGATGCCGCAACGCTTTGACAAGTGAGAACGCTTTGAACGATCCGCCAACGTAAATTGCGGCTTTGCGGCCTTCGAGATCACGCCGGTATTCCGCGAGTTTCGGGAGAAGCTGCGTCACTTCACTCTGAACGAGTCCCTGGGTCCGTTGTAAGATGCCGTCATTTTTGAAAAATTCCGCCACATCATAGAGGGCCTTCGACATGTCTTCGATGCCGAAGTAGGAAACGCGGAGGAACGGAATGCCGTACCGTTCCTTCATCAGCTTGGCAAGATACGTCATCGAACCGGAACACTGCACGACATTCAGCTTTGCCCGATGTGCCTTTGCGATGTCGGAAATTCGGGCGTCGCCGGTAAAACAGGTGGCAATGTCGATTCCCATGCGGCGGTAGTAGTCTTTGATGATCCAAGTTTCTCCGGCCAGGTTGAATTCACCGAGAATGTTGATCGTATAGGGAGAAACCGACGACTGCTCATCCTTCGCCAGAAGTTGAAAAAGCGACTCACATGCCGCGCGGTAACCGTCTTTTTTGGTTCCTTTGAAGCCTTCCGAATGCACCGGAATGACCTGAATCCCTTTTTCTCGCTGCACACGGGCACACACGGCATCGACATCATCGCCGATCAGTCCGATAATACACGTGCAGTAAACAAATGCGGCTTTCGGCCGGTAACGGTCGATCAGTTCCACCAGTGCGGCGTAGAGTTTTTTCTCACCGCCGTAAATGACTTCGTTTTCACGGATGTCGGTCGAGAAACTGAGCCGGTGAAGTTCCTGACCGCTCGACATGGAGCCGCGGATGTCCCAGGTGTATGCAGCACAGCCGATCGGACCGTGAATCAAATGCAGAGCGTCGGAAATGGGGTAAAGTACGACCCGCGATCCGCAAAACACGCACGCACGCTGACTCACCGATCCGGCTGTGCTTGCTCTTTCACATACGATGCTCCGATCGTCTTTCCCTTTTTCAAGAATCTGCAACCGCCGTTCGTCAAGAATTTCAATCGTTTCACTCATGTTTTTCCTGTTCTGTCTTTATTGTGCGTCTTGTATAATGAGTAGCAAAAATCATGCCGCTTTTATAATGATTCCAGTATTGCATGGCGTTTGACGCAATCGCAACAGACTCATTGTGTTACGTCAAATCTGAAAGAACAGACGATCCTACAAAAATGTTGATTCCGCTCAAATATTACAGAAATGTTAGATTTAGATGATATGTAAGAAAATGGAATTTCTCATTCCGCAATCTTTTTCAGCAGCAAGTCACGGAGTTCATCAACGGAATAACAAAGATAATCAGGATTATGTGCTTTCAAATCCTCAAGTTCCACCGTACTCGCCCAAGCAACCGAAATGATTGGAATCGACACGGCACGGGTGGCAAGAATGTCGCTGGAAGTGTCGCCGATATAGAGAGTTTCATCGGGGGCCAAGTGGAGCTGTTTCAGAACATTTTTCAGACATGCCGGCTTGTTCGGCCCCAGCGGGGAACCCGGTTCGATGGCGTCAAAGACATTTTTCATGTGAAAGACCTCCAGGGTGATGTCGAGCGAAACGGGGCCTTTTCCAGTAACAAGTGCGACATTAAGCCCTTTGTCTTTCAAGAGTTGAATCAATTCCGGCATTCCGTTAAACGGACGCGGACACATGGTTTCGTGAAGGCTGCGGTACTCTTCCCAGTAACGGTGCGTTCCTTCTTCGATGTGGTCGGGAATAAGTGACCGCATGGTTCCTTCCTCGGAAGCCCCGAACGTGGCGACGATTTCCTCTGCGGAAACCGGTTTTTCGAGGTAAAATTCCACCGAACGGCGAAATGCGGCGATACAAAGCGGCAGTGTGTCCGCAATTGTCCCATCCATATCAAAAATAATACACTTAAGCATTGATATTTCCTTGCAAAAATGATAAAAAGTCTTTACTGAGCTGGTTATTGTATCCTCATTTCGGCATCGTACCAGATTTACGATCACGGTTTAAAAATATTGTCAGAGAAAATTCTTATTTTTCTGTGGAAAGTTTTCCCTTTTCGGTGTTTATTTGTAATAATAGACAAAATACAGAATTTAACCGCAACACTTAATAATTATACCAGCATCCAATGGAAATTCTCGATCTTCTTTTCGAAAAAGGTTTGATTAATGACAACATCCGCCTGGAACTTCGGGAGTCCGGTAAAAACCGGTTACGGGGGGATCAACTGGCAGTCCAACGCGGAATTCTG
>JAISQK010000323.1 GCA_031274255.1 Planctomycetaceae bacterium
CGGTGAAACCGGCGGCGAAGGCGAAACGGGGCTTTGTGCCGTTACGGCAGCGGTCATTGCCGTTAAGAGCATGAGACTGAAAATCAAGTGTTTTGTCATTGTTTTTCCTTTTCTGAGTTTGTGAGATTTCATGAGATTGTCCGTTTGGACGACATGGTACACCTCATAATATACCACATTTTTATGCGGCAGTGGCAACGTGCCGTTGCATCGGTCGCAAGCCGCGACGGGCGGTATGCTCCCGGCCTCTTCGAGGCGGTCGCTTTCAATAAATAACGTTTCCAACCACTTTCTTTTTTGTTTCCGCTCGCGGACTCCAGTGAGCAACGCGAACGGGTTCATGGCTCTCGGAACGGTAGTCCCATCCGAGATGCAACGCCCTTGCGTTGCCGCCCGCCGCGGCGTCGCGGCCCGTCGGAGGCAAAATCCCCCCGTCAATTCCCTATTACTGCTCCTCAATTGCCAATTGTCGCCCTCCCATCGCCGCTTGTACTCCCTCAATTGTTTACTGAAGTCCTCCAATTGCCTTTCGCCCCCCCAGCAGCGTGCGGGCGTTGCATCCCGGAGGGGACGACCGTTCCGGGAGCCATGAACCCGCTCCCGTTGGTCGCCGGGAAGCGTGCCGCTTCACCGCACATCGCAAGCGGTTGGAAAGATGATCCATCGGAAACCGACCGCCTCGAAGAGATCGGGAGGCGGCGCATGTCTCTCCTTGAGTCACCACTCTCCAAACGAAACCGGACCAAAGGATTTTTTTATACGATCATTGGAAGTTTGTGTTAAAAAACGGCCAAAAAATTCGTATTGGAAGTTTATAAAAAATTTGGTATGATACTGCCCGTTGGTGAGAGGCTGGCAGACAATAATGTTACGTATCCGAAACGTCAGGAAGAAGACCGCTTCGGATCAAACAGACAAGGGGGATTCTCAGGATGAGTTTTCGTGTTGCCGATGAAATTTGTGTCCACATTCGATGGATGGTTCGCCGGGATATGCAGGAAGTCATGGAGATTGAGCGGGAAAGCTTTGAATTTCCGTGGTCGGAAGACGATTTTGTTCATATCCTCCGCCGACGTAACTGTATCGGAATGGTCGCCGAGTACAAAGGCGAAGTGGTCGGATTTATCGTTTATGAACTGGGAAAGAATAAAATTCATTTAATCAATATTGCTGTCGCCACCCGCTTTCGGCGTCTCGCGGTCGGCACACAATTGATGGCAAAGTTGATCGGAAAACTGAATTATCAGCATCGCAATCGCATCACGTTTGAAATCCGCGAAACCAACCTCCGGGCGCAGCTCTTCTTCAAGTCCATCGGATTTCAGGTCACGCAAATACTGCACGATTATTATGAGGAAATGAACGAAGATGCCTATCTTATGCAATACCGTTATATTGCCGAAGATTACGACCGTGTGATGAATTCCCTCTCCCGTCGTATGACATGGCAAGCCGGATAGATTCGAAAATGTTTTTTGAGGAGGGAACGGTGATTTTTGCGGCGACGGAAAGCACGGAAATCGTGTGAAAGTAAAGAAGGAAAATAATGATTTTGATTTTGCCTCAAAAAAATAATGATATTCCGTTTTTTACGTCTCTTACTGTAAAATTCTCTCTGAGAGCAAGAAAAAATGCTAGACTTTATAGGTATAGCGTTTTCCCGTAGGCTTCCATTTACGGTTTTGCTTACTCTTGATGTTTAGAATTACGAGAGAAATGTTTATTCCGCGCGAAAAATCGAGTTTTCAGTCCGCAAATATTCTTCTTGTCGATGATGATCCGGCAATATTGAGGTTACTCTCGCACATTCTTGAGCAGGAAGGGCATCAGACCCGTGTGGCGACCGACGGCAATATGGCACTTCAGTACATTATCCAGGATTGTCCGGACGTGATCATCACTGACTGGCAGATGCCGGGAATCGACGGCTTGGAACTTTGCCGGCGTGTACGGCACCTTCATCAATGTAAAGTTCTGAGTCATTACAGTTATATCGTGGTGCTTTCCGCACATTCCGGCAAGAAGAACCTGCTTGAAGGTCTCGACGCCGGAGCGGATGACTTTGTGGAAAAAGGGTCCGGCGACATGTCCGACCTCCGGGTCGAGTTGCTCATCAGATTGAAAGCCGCTTTGCGAACCCGTGAAATGGAGTGTGATTTGGAATACGCCGCCAAATATGACGGTCTTACCTCTTTGTTGAATCGTCACACCTTTTTTGACAACGGTTCGCGGCTTTGGGAAAAAACGCGGTACGAGAATAAGACGCTTTCCGCCATCATGCTGGACTGCGATTATTTTAAGCGGATCAATGATCTTTACGGTCATCAGGCAGGCGACCTCGTACTCCAAACCTTTGCGTCCGCACTTTTGCGGCACTCACGAGCTTATGACCTCATCAGCCGTTACGGCGGTGAGGAGTTTTGCATTCTGCTCCCCGGTTGCGATGAGAATGTGGCCTGTCAATGGACGGAACGGATACGAAAGCAGCTTGAAGTATTGGTCGTGCCGTATGAAAATAAAAAGATAAAGATTACGGCGAGTTTTGGCGTCGCGGAACGGGCGGAGGATGTTTTGTCGCTTGACGCCCTTGTGGAGCGGGCCGACCAGGCACTTCTCTTTGCCAAAGAATCCGGGCGGAACCGATCGGTCAAGTATTCCGCGATGATTCTGGACAGGAAAGGGGACGGCGGTGAAAGTTACAGCTCACTGATGAACAGCCTCTTTGAGGAAATCATGGCATGTGATGTCATGACTCCCATTGTTTTAACGGTCCCTCGGAATGAGACGGCGGCCAACATCGCGGATTTCTTCCTTGAAACCCGGATGGATTCCCTCGCGGTTGTTGATCAGGAGGAAAACTTTGTCGGTTTGATTTCGGAAAAAACATTTCTTTCGATCATCGGCGACACCAAACGCTGGCATGAACCGATCAGCGATATGGTTATGGAAAATGTCATCACTTATTCGGAAGACACTCCGCTGAAAATCATTTTCAACTTTCTGGAGCGTGTTTCCGTGCAGCGTGTGATTATCCTGCAAGACAAAAAGCCTGTCGGTTTCATCAGCCGGAATCTTCTGTTGCGATGGCTCCGCAACGGCTGGGTCATGCACAGCAAAGACAGTCACGACATCATCCCGAGAAGCAATTCGGCGGTGATTCCGTTTGAAGAACTGATGAGGGAGTTCGAACATCTGATGCAGGAAATGGCGGAACTTCGCGAGTTGCTCCATCAGTTCCGGCAAACGGAACCGCCTTGTCGGGACAGTGAAAAGTATAACAAACTCCGTAACGGACTGATTACGAAAATTTCCAAGTCGCAGGAACTGGCGGATCAGATTTTGCAGAGTACTTTCGGACGTCAAAACTCCGCCGATGCGGAATGCGTTTCCCATGACCTGTCAGGAAAGGAACTCTTTTCACTCGGCATTTTGTAGGGGCTGCTTCATTCCTTTTAATGGCCGCTCTGTTTTAACACTTCCCGACGGCACGGATTTTTTACAGAAAGGAATTTTCCGTTGCCGAAACACAAAACAATGCCCCCTTTTTCCTAAAGAACTCTCAGGGAATGTCTCCAGAAAGCATGCAACTTGACCGCATATCGTAAACGGACGGAAAATCAATAGGATCAAATTCTTGTTGACTGAAAAATTCCTTCGGCTATGATGTGATCTATGAGTATCAAGATCAGTGACATTTCTGAACAATTCGGACTGAAAAATCCGGCGGTGCGTGAAATCCTCGGAGATTTGACTCTCAAATCCGGATCCTCTGTTGCAGAAAACGCCTTTTGCGATTGGAAAGCCCTTGTCTGGAAGTCCGGCGGCATTGATCCTGAGACCTGGGGAACACGACAAGAATGTGCCGGTCGCCATTTTTCCGGAATTTTCCCACCGGAACAAAATGCCGCCCGATCTGTTTTTATCGCTCAGACGTATTTCGCGTCACTGCTTGAGTTTGTGATGAACCGTCTCATTGGACAAGAACAACACTCGACCGGTCATGCAGAGCCGAACCTTTACAACTGGTTCCGTGATTCCGGTGAGACAGAAAAGTTCCTTCGCCTGGCGGCGGATTTTCCCTGGGAGTCTTTCCGCAACATTTCTCACGGTAAGGATGAGACCTGCGACATTTTCGGTGCACTTTACCGACAGATTTTTCCGCGAATTTTACGGAAACAGCTCGGCGAATTTTACACTCCGGTATGGTTGGCGGAGTATTTGCTGGACATTTCAGGTTTTGCCCCGTCCGGCAAGTCGAACATTCTTGATCCGGCCTGTGGAAGCGGCGTTTTTCTTCTGGCGGCACAGCGTCGAATGCAGCGGGCAAATGTTCCGCCGAAATATCAGCTCAGGCGGCTTTGCGGCTTCGACCTTAACCCGTTGGCGGTACTGATCACCCGTGCAAATTTTGCCTTTGTGTTGACGGAACCGGTCCGCGTTTTGCCGTTTGATTCCATTCGTGATGAGCCGCAACAGTTTGAACAGACATTCGATCTGATCCTCGGTAATCCTCCGTGGTTGAATTGGGATAAACTTTCCCGGGAGTACCGCGAATCAACACAACAAATTTGGCGGAGTTACGGCTTTTTCAGTCTTTCCGGCAAAGAATCCCGATACGGCGGCGCGAAAAAAGAACTCGGACTCCTCATGCTGATGCGAACAGCAGACCGTTTTCTTTGTCCGAACGGCAAACTGGCAATGGTCGTGCCGCAATCGGTATTTCAAACCGGAAAAGCCGGCGAAGGTTTCCGGCGTTTCAACGAAGGGACAAATCATTCGCCGTTGAAAGTGGAGCAGGTTGATGACTTTTCAGCGTTTCCGGTTTTTGAGGATACCGCAGTCAAAACAGCAACGATTCTGATTCAAAAAAGCCAGACGACAATTTATCCGGTCGTGTACAACATTTGGAAAAATCGGACGAAGTGTGAAAAACATCATGCATTCCGAACGGACCCCGAAAAAGCCGGTTCTCCATGGCGGATTGTTCCTCTGAAAGAGCATGTTTTGGCTAATCGGGCAATCCTTCGGGGCAAGTCGGATTACACGGCAATTCTTGGTGCCAACACAGGCGGAGCGAACGGTGTTTTTTGGGTGGAAATCCTCAAAAAAACCGCGAAAACCTGTCTCATCCGTAATTTGACCGATTGCGGTCGAAAAACGGTCGAGGCCGTGACGGCGGAAATTGAGTCGGAACTTCTCTATCCGCTGCTTCGATGGAAGGATGTGGACACTTTTTCGGCGAAGCCGTCGTGTTGGGTGATTTTGACGCAAGACCCCAAAAAGCGAATTGGAATCAATCGGGATGTTTTTCGGACGTGCTATCCGCTTGCATGGAACTATTTCGGACGCTTCCGCGAACTCCTCGAAAATCGCGCCGCTTATCGGAAATACCATCCTCAAACCGCACCGTTTTATTCAATGTATAATGTCTGTATTGACACACTTGCCCCGGTGAAAGTGATCTGGCGGCGGATGGATTCACGGATTCGTGCGGCGATGACGGAGTTATGGAATGATCCGCTGTTGGGACGGAAACCGGTCATCCCGCAGGAAACTTGCTCCATGATTGCCGTCGAAACAATGTCTGAAGCGAAATTTCTCGCGAATCTTCTCAACAGCCGGACGGTTGGAGAGGAAGTCGCGTCGTTCAGCGTGACCGGAAGCAAGGGATTCGGTTCCCCCGGATTCCTGCGGCATCTTTCGATTCCGCGGTATCAGCCGGCTTCACCGCTTCACCGGCAGCTTTGTCAGGAAGAGCCTTCACTTGACAGTTCGTTGGACCGCCGAACAGAGGATTTGGTGTATCGGATTTTATGTTCCTCCCGGATGCCATCATCATGAAAAAGTACATTACTGAATATTTCTCACTTTTTCCAAAAAGAGCAGCAATCCTGCTTGATTTTCCATTACCGTGTATAAAAACAAGGCTCTTGCCTAGTGTACTGTCTCGTTGACATCTAGTATAACATAATGTAAACTTTGCCAGGAAAGGCGGTGACATTATGGCGAGACCCAAAAAGTATATCATTAACCTGTCGGACGAGGAGACAGCCAGACTCAAAAAGGTTATCAGAAATAAAACG
>JAISQK010000357.1 GCA_031274255.1 Planctomycetaceae bacterium
CAAGGAGTGAAAATTTATGGACATCATGGAACAATTCTGGGAATGCGAGGACTTCCCGGCCGCCGCCAAAATGCTCTTCACAACACTTTGGCGGATCATCGGCCGCACCGCCGGAACTCTCACCGGAATGAGCGTTCAGCGGCTGGCCGCGGTCTGCCATGTTTCCGAGGGAAAAATCCGCGACCGGCTCCGGTCTCTTGAACGGGTCGGCCAGATCGAACGTGTGCCGGCCGGACGCGGCGAGTTCGACCTGATGATTCACGCCCCGCTGGTGCCGGTCAAGCCGACGCCCCCCAAACCGATGCCGCTTTTGGATTACGGAGAGCGTTCGGAAATTCCCGCTGAAAAACAACGGGAAAAACATTCGGAAATTCCCGTTGAAATTCCCGCTGAAATTCCCGCTGAAATTCCGAGGGAAAAATCACCGGAAATCCGGAAACCGCCGGACACGGCGGAAAGCGTTGCCCGACGGACAGCCGCATCGATGTCAACCCGCCGCGGCTTCCCGGTATCATCTTGCCGGACTCCGCAAAATGATAAAACACTGCAAAACACAGGCTCAAACGGTTCCGGATTCTTTGCGTCCGTGCTGGCGAAATTCTCCGGTTCACCGCCGCAGGAACAACGGGAAACACCTGACAACCGAAGCCGGCCGCGAAGCCGGGAGGCTATTGCCCGTCGCGGCTCGCGACCAAAAAACGAAACACACTCCTTATACTCAATTGAATCAATTGATATTAATAATTTAAACTCAATTGAATCAAAGGAACCGGCTGCCGCGGCGGACGGCAGGCTTCCGGCTTCGCGACCGGCTGCCGTCGCCGGACAAAATCAGAAATTTTTCAGCTTCTACGAGGAAGTCCGGGCGATGGTCAAAGCGAAAAACGAATCCTACATGCCGATTCTGATCGAGATGCTGGTCCGCGAACATGTGATTCCGGCCAAAGAAATGAGGTCGATGATTGACTACTCCAAAGAAAAAGGCCGCACTCCGATGGCCGCCCTGCACTGGCAGCTGAAAAACGGACGTGCCGGAATCGGGGAAAACAATCTTGGACGCTACCGGAAACGGGCGGTGAACCTTTACATGGAACGCTCGCGAAAAGAATACCTGGCCGCGAGCCGCGGCGGGCGATAGGGACTGCCGGTCGCGAGCCGCGACGGGCGGATGGGACTGCCGTCCCGAAAACCATGAACCCGTTCGCGTTGCTCACTGACAGGGATGCCTCCGGCGGCCAACGCACGGGCGTTGGATCCCGGATCGCAAGCGGATTGAAAATTGAAAAGAGGGAATCATGAAAAAAGTATGCGGAAACTGCAAATTCGCAAATCCTCACAGATGGGATGACGTTCTGGTCTGGTGCGGCAAGGAATTCAAAAAAGAGCCTCGCCGAAAAAAAGATTGGTACTTGATTGTCGATTTTTGCAAGGATTTCGAGCCGCGAACCAAAGAAGAAGACAATAAGAACAATGAAACGAATGTCTACAGCCTGCCGCCTGAAGCCTGAAGGAGGATTGAAATGGAGTTGCTGCTTTTCGGCTACGTGATTTACGCATTGTTACTGTTCATTTCGGTCCAGTGGATCCGGACGAACGTCCGGGACGAGGCGGAGGACGCAAGGACCGCCCACCACTGCGATCACCACCGGACCAACGAATACATCGTTCAGATGAACGACCGCCTCCTCAAAACACATCAGTCTTATCAGACGAACCTTTGGGGATTGAACAAGGAACTGAGCGGCATGAAATGTTTCCTGTCGCATGTGTTGAAACCGAACCTTTACTGGAAAGAGAGCTATGACATGGACATGTTAAAAGCCATTGTGACGCTTCCGAAAAAATCGTCGGAAGATACGAAAGAATTTGTGATCAGGATCACCGCCGACGGCGGCATCAAGGCGATCACGAAAAACGGCAAGGTGAGTGCGGAAATCGAACTCCCCGCAACAACGGAGATTTTCGAGTTCACGGTGAAAAGAGGGACGCCGGCCGTGAGTGTCGGCGTGGCGTGCCGCGACTATGCGGGCAACACCGGCGACTTCACGTGGTCGGAGCCTCGCGACGCCGTGGATAATACGGCCCCGCCCGCGCCGGATGTCTTTTCCGCGGCGTTCGAGTCGGTCGCGGAAGATTCGGACCTGCCGTTTGTCGGAGAGGACACCCTCCCCGACACCATCCCGATAACGGAACCGGAGGAGGAGGGAGGCGGGGACGACATCGAACCTCAAAAACCGAGATAAGTCGCGAGCCGCGAATGAAGCGGCAACACGGGAGCCGCCCAACGAGGCGGCGTTCCTTGTCACGCGAAGCGTATGTTGCCCGTCCCGAAGCAATAACCCGTTCGCGTTGCTCACTGGGAAACGTGCCGCTTCACCGCAATTGTCTTCGGCCTCATGCAGGAAAGATTTTCCATCAGAGGGCGAACCGAACGGAGTGAGTGTGAGCCTGCCGGGATCCAACGCCCTCGCGTTGGCCGCCGGAGGCTTCCCGGCGCTTACGGGGAGGGTTTAGTCAACATGCTTTTCCTGTCTGGGGGTAAAACATCCGCATGTTCATACCGTGCGGCCTCCCCTGTTTTATTTGCCTTACCCTCGGCAACTGTCGAAAAGAGGGCCGAGTGTTTTTCAATTCGAGAGACGCTTGTCATGTGTCAGGGATGACATCGTGCCGCAAGGATGCGGCTTTTTGCAGCGTGGCACGCTGCACCGCAGAGGGGACTGCCGTCCCGAAGCAATAACCCGCTCGTGTTACTCGCTGGAGTCAACAGGCGGAAAAACCAGGG
The DNA here is from genome assembly GCA_031274255.1 of Planctomycetaceae bacterium. Lineage (GTDB taxonomy): Bacteria > Planctomycetota > Planctomycetia > Pirellulales > Thermoguttaceae > WRMR01. The sequence goes on from JAISQK010000357.1 coordinate 2,786, forward strand.
AAATTGCAGCCAACGCGAGGGCGTTGGATCCCGGAGCGCAAGCGGTTGGAAAGATTGTCCAACGAAAAGTGAACCGAACATAGTGAGCGTGAGCAAGGAGAATAAGGATGCTTATATTGAAACGCGACAGGGGGGAATCCATTCGGATCGGCGACGACATCGTGATTACGATTGTCGATGCGTATCATTCGGGGTACGGCAGAATCTGCGTGACGCTCGGAATTGACGCCCCCGGACGGCCGGAATCGGAAAGAACAAGAAAACTCATGAAGGGCGATTCCCTCCGGATCGGCGACAACATCGTGATTCAGGTGATCGGCACGCGGAATATCCAATACGACAAGATTCATGTTGCGGTCGGAATTGACGCCCCGGGACTTGCCGTGTTTCGCGAGGAATTACTGGAACCGGCGAGCGGAGCAGAGAGGAGATGAACCATGACAATTGACAAACGGCCGCGTTATCCGATGACTTGCAGCCAATGCGGAAAAGCCGCCTGGGCCACGTTATCTGTTTTTCAGGAAGATTTCGGGATGCCTGATTGCGGTCATGCAACCTGTCCGGCGTGCGGCACGTTCCTGCACTTGACGTTCGTGCCGGAAAAGAAAGCCTTTGAAACGGAAAGCTGGGATGATTACCTGAAAAGGATTTGCGATGAAAATCGGGATACCACATGAGAAATGAATACAGAATATACGAAAGCATTGAGGAATGGAGAGAGCGGGCGAGAACATTGTTCGGCGACAACCCGCGGAAGTGGCGGCATTGCTGCCCGGTTTGCGGCAATGTCGCGTCCGTTCAGGATTTTCTTGATGCCGGTGTCAGCGTGGAAAATGTGTCATGTTATGCGTTTTGCTGCTGTATCGGACGTCTCGTTAAAACTGAGGGAACAGGGGAAGTGACCGCACGGGAGGCGGATATCAAAGCCGGTCGGATGACGCTGAATGAATATGCCATCTTTCCCACCGCTTGCGATGTGCGATCAAACGGCACGTTTGGCCGTCGGCAGACATCCTTTAAAGTCCTGATGGAATTGTTATTATTAATATGCCTCCGGCGGCCAACGCAAGGGCGTTGGATCCCAATAGGCTCACACTCACTTCGTTCGGTTCGCCGCCAAATAGAAAATCTTCTCAATTGGGAGCCGAATGGAACACAGTGACCATGAGGCAAGTGCGATGCAACAGCATGTTGCCCCGCCGCGGCTCGCGGCCCGCAAGTATTTTCCATAAAATGTCAAAAAAGCCAGGAATTTGTTTGACGCGTACGGCGTAAATCATTACAATGCCGCGTCAATGACAGATTTACCGAAAATAAGCCCGCGAATTGCAAGGCGTGTTTTGCGATGTCTTGCAAACGGCTGGCTTTCTCACGATGAAATCTCCCGTGAATTGGGGCTTGCCGAGAAAACGGTGGATTCGATCAGTACCGGCCGCTACGAGCTTTTGCCGGAAAACTACACACGCTGCCCTTCTTGCGGACACGATGTCAAAATGCCGTGTCCGGCGTGTGCTGTCAAAAAGCAGCATGATGCTGCACCGCA
>JAISQK010000367.1 GCA_031274255.1 Planctomycetaceae bacterium
GTGTTACGTTTTACAAGTTAAAGTCAACTTTGTGAAGAGAGGTTTTTATGAAAAAGCTGTTAGAAAATGTTAAAATAGGGGGGGGGGGGCTGGCTGTACTGTTCTAAGACGGCTTTCACCTTGGTGGAGCTTCTTGTCGTCATTGCAATCATTGGTATCTTGATTGCTCTTCTTTTACCTGCGGTTCAGGCGGCACGCGAAGCCGCAAGACGGATGCAGTGTAGCAACAATCTCAAACAACTTGGTCTCGGGTGTCACAATTATCACGACACCATGAAGGTCTTCCCGTCAAGAATGACCGGTCCGGGGACATCAGAAGGCCGCCTGAGCTGGTTTTACGCGGTTCTTCCTTACGTTGAACTGGGAGCGTTGTATCAGCAGATCAACACGGCCGGTACTTCCAACGCCGCCAACGGAACGACAAACTATCAGATCATTCCTGTTCCCTGGGACGGCAATTATCTTCCGTGGCGAACCGTGATTTCTCCGTTCCTCTGCCCTTCCGACGGGGCAAAAGACACTGTCGCAGGAGGAATTGCCAATTCGAGTTACAGTTGTAACAACGGTGATCTGACTTATCATCACGCCAGGAACCAACAGGCTACTCTGAACGGCGTTAAGCGTATTCTTGGACGCGGTTTGTTTGTTCCATTATTACATATTGGCATGGAATCTGTTACGGACGGTACCTCCAATACGTTTCTGGCGTCGGAGTCGGTGATTTTTGATGGGAATCTTTACGCCCGGAAAGGAGGAATCGCCCTCAACCGTAATGTTCAGGTCGGAACCGCCGCAGCTTGCTGGGCCGCGATTGATCCGGCAGATCAGAAACAGATTCTGGGACCGGTCTATAATGTTGGAGGTAGAAATTTCTGCGGTGTGAGATGGCCGGACGGACTGCCGATGAGTACCGGTTTTTATACGATTCTTCCTCCCAACGCTCCGACCTGTTTTGATAACAGTGCCGTAGATGGTTACCTTGTCGGCATCACCCGTTCGGCGTCCAGTTGGCACACTGGCGGAGTGAATTGTGCGTTTGCCGACGGAGCGGTCACGTTTGTCAGCGAAACCGTTGATTCCGGCGTCATGAGCGACCCGTCTCCGTATGTGAACCCCGGCACAGATTGGAATCCAAGCAGCAATGCAAGTCCGTACGGAGTCTGGGGAGCTTACGGCACCATCGCCTGCGCGGAAAGCAAATCACTTTAACGACAGGAAAAGAAGGAGAAATATTATGAAAAACAGAAAATTTTTCATTGGGGTGTTACTCACTCTCTGCCTGATGCTTTCCGGCTGCCGACCGCAGGGAATTCCAACGGTTCCGATTGAAATCATCGTTACTTACAAGGGAAAGAATGTCGAAGGCGCCCTCGTGACGCTTGCTCCGACAGTCAAAGACGGAACGCAGAGAACGGCGACCGGCATGACCGATTCCGCCGGCAAGGCGGCCATCACGACACCGGCAGGCGGAACCGGGGCGATGGAAGGGGATTTCAAAGTCACGGTGATGAAGACGCCGCTGATCGGAGGAGGAAATCAGGAAGAAACTCCCTCGTTTGCCACTTATGAAGAGGCTGTTGCCCACGCATCAACAAAGACAGCCATGGGAACAACCAATCCGGGGCATCAATTACCTGTCCGATATGCCTCCGAAAAAACGACCGATCTGAAAATTTCCGTCAGAAAGGGAGAAAAAAACCGTTGGGCTTTTGAACTCACGGATTGACCGGCTTCCGTGATGGGGTTATCCTTTATTATAGTCGGTATTGGCGGCTGCGGCTTTGCCGTGCAGGAGTGCGGCGGAGCATTGCAGCGGTTTTTTTAATCCATTTCAGGAATAAACAAGGAGTACGTCACAATGACAATTTTTTACATTCTTTTACTGTTCCTTTTTCTATCGGGAACAGAATCGCTTTTTGCGGACAATATTACGATTACGGCGAAAAATATTGCTCCGGCGGCAAACGTCTCGGCAAATTCGGAGTACAGTACGCAATATTCGGCACAATTTGTAATCGACGGCGTTATTCCCGATGCCGGAAACAGTGCGGATATGAATCATAGTTGGTGTGTCCGAAATGAGACCGCGAAAAATCATGGCGAATTGACGTTACAATGGGGTCATCCGGTTGATGTTGCGGAAATCGTCTATTGGGGCAGAACCTCGTTTTTCGTTTCGGAGTGCTGGAAAGATTATCAGGTGTTTATTGATGATCAGGTGACACCGGTTGCCGTAGGGACGTTTCAGATGAAACACGGTCCACAACAAATTGTCGTGCCGAAACAAAAAGCACAGACATTAAAAATTGTTTTCCAAAACGCTTACGGCGGTCCGAACCCCGGCGCGGCGGAAATCATGGTGTTTTCCGAGCCTCTGACAACAAAAGAAGCGAAGGAACTGAAAAAACTCAGCGGCAACTCCGTGCCGGATTCCCTTGCGGAATGCGATGCGGAAACGCAGAAATATCTGAGCAACGGTCTCAACCGTTTTCTTGTCATCAAACGTTTTGAAATCAAGGCGTCACACGTTTACACGTACCATTATGAAGGTTTCCGGGCTGGCGGCGGGTTATACGTTTTTGATTGCGAGGAACTGAAAAAGAATCCCGACGCCAAAGGAACTCTTCTTGTTCCGGCGACGGAAGGGCAAATCCTTGATGCCGATCTTTCCCACGACGGTCGAACGGTTCTTTTTAGTTGGAGAAAAAAACAGTCGGAACCGTATCACCTTTGGTCTGTCAATGTTGACGGTTCCGAACTGAAACAGTTGACAGACGGTCCTTGGCATGATTACAACGCCTGTTGGCTGCCGGACGGAGACATTGCCTTTCTGACTTCACGGAGTCCCCAGTTTGCGTACTGCTGGAACGCTCCGGTCGGAATCTTACATCGGATGAAGCCGGACGGTTCTCGATTGATTCAAATTTCGGGCAATTATCTTAATGATTTCACGCCGTCGGTTCTTGATGACGGTCGTATCATTTACAGCCGTTGGGAATATGTTGACAAACCGGCGATTCCGATTCAGTCTCTTTGGGCGATTCACCCTGACGGAACGAATTTGCAGGTTGTTTTCGGCAACCGCACGCTTTCTCCGGCAACCTTCATGGAAGCCCGACAAATTCCCGGAACATCGCAACTCGTCTGCACCATGACCGGTCACAACGGTCCGACTCGCGGCGCAATCGGAATCCTTGACCGCCGTTTCGGTGTCAATTCTCAAGAGTCCGTCCGTAATATCACGCCCGAAATTCCGGTCGATCCGGTCGATCAAGGAGACGGAAATCGTTGGGCAAAACAGATTTACAGCAGTCCGTTTCCGCTTGACACGGAACGTTTTCTTGTGTCGGCACAAGGTCCGTTGCTGATTCGCACATTCGAACTTGTTCCCGAAACACAACGTCCTGTTGCCGAAGCGGTGTTGCTTCCGGCGCCGGAGGACGGAATGCAGTATTTCAATGCGTTGCCGATACGTTCCCGACCGGTTCCGCCGCGTATTCCCGACCAGTTTCAGGCGGATCAGGAAACGAAACCGGCTTATGCGGTTATTGCAATGCAAGACGTGTACGAAGGTCTCGGTCCCGATGTGAAACGCGGTGAAGTTGCCGCCATCCGTATTGTCCGCGAAATGCAGAAAACCGTGCGGATCGAACCGCATTTACGCTCGTTCGGTTTTCAATTTCCGGTAATTTCATGCGGAGCAACTTATGCCGGAAAAATGATTCTCGGCGATGTTCCCGTTGCCAACGACGGTTCGGCGTATTTCAAAGTCGGTGCCGGTGCAACACGGCTTGCCGACGGTTACGGCGACGGAACGGCAAACAGCGTTTCAAATGAAACATTCACCAGTTTATCAAAAGAAATGCCGCAAATTGTTCCGACCACCGGACCGATTTACTTTATCGCACTCGACAACGAGGGGCGGGCGATTCAACGGATGCGGTCGTTCACGCATCTCATGCCGGGTGAACAACAGGCTTGTGTCGGTTGTCATGATTCGCGGACATCGGCACCGCTCCGCCCTGATCGTTTGGCGGAAATGGCAACCCGCGAACCAATAGACCCCGTACTTCCCGATTGGGCGGACGCCCGACATCTCACGCCGGAACGTGCCGCGTTTTCGCCCGGCTTTGATTATGTCCGAACGGTTCAGCCGGTCTGGGATCGTTATTGTATTGAGTGTCACAATCCGAAAGACGCTCCGAAGGGAATTGACCTCAGCGGAGGATTCACCGATTATTTCAATGTGTCTTACGATGTTCTCGCTTCGGAAAATCAAGGACAAAAAGGAAGTCCCTATATCAGTTGGATTCCGACGTACAATGGCGATGAGCAGAATATCCTGAAAATTGCACCGAAGGAATGGGGGTCTTACCAAAGTCCGCTTGCGGAACTGATTCGCAACGGGCATCCCGACGAGCAGGGCAAAAAACGTTTTGAAATGGAGGAGGAAAGCCGCCGCAAGGTTTTTGCCTGGATTGATTTGAATGTTCCGTACTACGCTTCGAGTGAAACGTCCCATCCTGACGCACTCGGTTGCCGCCGCATTTATCCGCCGACATTGGATACGGTTTTGAATGAAGTGGCGGCGCGGCGATGTGTCCAATGTCACAGCAAGGGAAATGTTTCGCGGCGGAATTGGGTACGCCGAACGCAAAACCAAGTTCAATATCCTGAGGAAAACACGGAAGGCACTGTCCCGCGTCGAAGTTGGACGCGGATTACGGAACCGGAATTGAATCCGTTCCTGCTGGCTCCGTTGGCAAAATCCGCCGGAGGAACAGAACGTTGCGGCATTATTTTTCCCGACAAAAACGATTCGGATTACCGAAAAATTCTGGAAACGTTCGAACCGGTACTCAAGTCCATTACCAAACAACCGCGAATCGATATGCCCGATGGAAAACCGGCACCCGATGTTTGCCGTTTGACAGAATGAAATTTGCACAGATAGCTGTATTGTTTGAAGGATTTTTCGTGCGGTCTCTGTTTTCTGAATTTGCAAAAGAGGCGGAGCCGCGGTATAATCACAGGAAAGGCATTTTGTGTGATGTCAATGGATCACAGGCCGGCTTACAATTCAACAAATGAAATGAGGAGATTTTACGATGAAAAAATGTTTTTTCCTGCTGCTGGTCCTTTCGTTGTCCGTGACGGGGGTTTCCGCTCAGGTGACGGATCCGGCGGAAAAGGAATTGGGATTTGTGTCACTGTTTAACGGAGAAAACCTCGACGGCTGGCAGGGAGCCGTCAATCATTATTTTGCGAAAGACGGCATTCTTGTTTGCGACAAAATCGGCGGAAATCTGCTGACGGCGGAACAATACGCCAATTTCATTTTCCGGTTTGATTTCAAACTGAAGGCCAACGGCAACAACGGGGTGACGTTCCGTGCCAGTGACCCCGCCGGTGAACTTTCCTTCAACAAGGGAACGGAGATTCAGCTTCTTGACGACACCGGTGTGGAATACGCGGGTAAAATCGCGGAATATCAGTTCTGCGGCTCGATTTACGGGGTCGCTCCCGCAAAACAGGGGTCGCTCAATCCGGTCGGAGAATGGAACGCGATGGAAATCCTTTGTGACGGCACCCGTGTGAAGATCACGATCAACGGAAAAGATGTTGTTGACGTAAAAGTGGATGAAATCAAGACGCCGTACCCCGACCACCGCGACCATCCGGCTCTGCGGAACACCGCCGGTTACATCGGTTTCCTCGGACACAATCATGAGCTGGAATTTCGTAACCTGCGGATCAAGACCCTCAATCAGTTCGGTCAGGGGGAAAAAGTTCTCACTCGGGAAAAAGAATTGAAAGCGAAGTCCGTTTAAGAGGAAAACATGCCCAGAAAGATGAGGCGATTTGCTGCGTATTGCATTTCCGGCGTGCTGATGCTTGCGGTGATACGGATGTTTTCCGGCTGCGGGAACGGTGA
>JAISQK010000092.1 GCA_031274255.1 Planctomycetaceae bacterium
CTATGGTTTGCATATGGTTATCTCTTTTGTATTTTTCTGCAAAGGTAATCATTTCTGAACAATTTAAATACAATACATCTGAAAAATTATCCACCGGGATTTGTGTATAAACGTTAGCCCGTTAGGGGGGCAGCGGCCTACCGCGGCCCGCCGGAGGCATTCCTTCCGAACATCAGGACACGGATTTTGTCACGGGAGATAAAATCTTGTTCCCTTTTCCGTATGAAAGAGAGAATTTTGACACAAAAAGTTCCGCTTCCGGCTCTCCGGGAGCCGAATTTCTCTCCCTAGGAATTGATTTTGAGACTCGGAGAGTCGAAATCGAGTCTCCGAGAAGGGAAAACGACTCAAAAAAAGTCAATTGGACTCTTTGAGAATCAAACGAGGGATTAAAAGAGTCAGCAGCGTGCGGACGCTGCACCCCGGATGGGACTACCGTCCCGAGAGCCATGAACCCGCTCCTGTTAGTCGCTGGAGTCAACCGACGGAACAAAAGGAAAGTGGTTGGAAAGATTATCCATCGGAAGCGAACCGAACAAAGTGAGTGTGAGCAAACCGCCTGTCGCGGCTCGCGGCTGCTTATCGCCTGAAGACAATTCCGGCACCGATGTTATCCGATGCAATAATCGGAAAAAGCAGGTAGTTACGGTTGGTTTCCCGTCCGTCGGTAATGGCCACCGTTCTTACGGAAAGATATGCAAGATACCATCCCAAAAGAACTTGCGACGAATAATGAGCGTCGTCATTGATTCGGCTGATTCCCGGAAGGAAGGAGCCGGTGACAAGCGCCGCTTTGAGCCAAAAACGGTCGGTCATTTGGGCGGCCGCGAGAAATGGGGTTGCTCCTATGAAAGCGTGACCGCTGATGGAGTTGTTATCCTGAAACGGCCGCCACGCGGAATGGTGGGATTGAAAATCGTTCGGCCTCGAACATCCTAAAGCGTACTGGCCAAGAAGAATCGTCGGAGTTCCGACAATGTAAGACCGTGCGGAACGGCTGACAAATTCCCCCCAAACCGTTTCAGGACGGCGAAACCAACGCGATTCCTGACCAATGCGATACACCGCCGACGCGATGCAGAAGGTTGGAATAAACAGGCTTCCTTCGCCGAAAACCTTGAAAAAACGAGAGACATCATCCGTGCCGGAACTTCGGACGTCATCCTGATACCAGTCGCGAAAATTCCGGTCGAGCGATGTGTTGGAAATCAAGGCATGGCCGCCAAGTGCCGCACTGAAACTGAAAATGTTTTCCGCACAATAAAAGTTTCTCTGGTCGCAAACGATTCGGGAAAACGCGTTTTTGAGAGAAGTACAAGCGGCTGATGAAAAGGAGCCTCTGTCTGTCTCGCGAATTTCCTTGCCGTCCTTTATTAAAGTGATGCGGATTTCGTCCGAGGATTGTCCGAGACAAAGGATTCTTTCCGCAGGTTTTTCCGAAGAAATGTTCCTCAACTTCTCATATTTGCGGGAAAACCTGAAGCAATGGAATGCGGTTTTCGCATGACATTCGGCCTGGAACTCCGAAAAGGATGTGCAAACCGCTTCCAGAGTGGTCCCTGTGACAGAATGAATCCAAGCCGAAGAAAAAATCAATAAAATGAGAAGAGACGGCAACTGACCTATTTGCTTTTTCAAGCACTTGGGTTGCGATACGCCGAAAATCATAAACCGATTTCCTTCCTTGATTTGCTTCCTCGAAAAATGAACGGCATAATCTCTCCATTTACAACGACACCATTTAGGTTTATCATGATAAGAATGGCTCGGGTGATCGCAATATCATGCCATTTATTGTGCATAATCGTCATGTTTGTTTGATTTCATGCGGAAAACGGTAAAAATTTCAGATGGACAAAGTTTTTTTTAATTGGAGCAAGCCGTTTCTTCCTGCGGTGGCGGATTATCTCATGGAACGGTACCAAAAGCCGGAAAAAACGCTTGATTTGAGTCACGTGATTGTGGCCGTGCCGGGGGCGCGGGCCAAACGGCGGCTTGAGGAGCTTTTGTTTCTCAAGGTGGAAAAAACGTACCCGGACTGGATTCCGCCCAATATTCTGACGGTTGGAAATTTTCCGGAACTCCTTTATCCGCAAAAGGTTCCGATGGCAAATGACCTTGTCCAGCAAATTGCATGGGTCACTGCGATCCGGCAGTTACAAAAGCAAGACCGTAAAACATTGGAGTCGTTAATTCCCCATTTGCCGCATCCTGACGACTGGAATGGGCTTTTGGTTTACGGACAGATTTTCGCACGTCTTCATCTGGAACTTGCTGCGGACGGTTTGAAATTTCAAAACGTGACGGATTACTGTCTGGAATTCAATCTTCCTGAAGAAGTTGACCGTTGGCGAACACTGGCACAGTTGCAGGAGTTTTACCTCAACACGTTGGATGCGTTGCCGCTCTGGGATGTTCAGACGGCGCGGCTCGTTGCGGTCAAAGAAAAGGAATGCAGTACAGATTCCGACATCATTTTGGCAGGTTTGGCCGATCTGAATCAATTGCAACGCAAAATTCTGAGTGCCGTCGACGGTCATGTCACGTCTCTGATTTTTGCTCCGCCGGAGCTGGAACACCTCTTTGATTCTTTCGGCTGCGTCAATGCGAAAGCATGGCAGGAACAGAAGTCAGATATTTCTGATGTATTCATCAGACAAGCGGATACGCCTTCGGATCAGGCGACGGAAGTGTTGCGATGGCTCCATGAATTGGACGGAAACTACAGCCCGGACGAAATTCTTATCGGTGTTCCGGACGAGGAAGTGGTGCCGCTTTTGTCACAACAAATGGAGCAATCAGAACTTACGCCGCGATATGCCGCAGGGACGCCGATTTCGCAGACACCGGTTTTCCTCCTGTTGGATGCGGTGTACAATTATCTTGAGAATAAGCGTTTTGCTGATTTTGCGACGCTGATACGGCATCCTGATGTGGAACATTATCTTTTTCAATGTTACAAAGAGAAGAATCATCAAAATACAGAAGATTCGGAGACTGTCAATGAAGTACGAGAATCTTTTTTTCCTGATTTTTCGCTCCTGTTGACGGAATTGGATGTGTATCATCAAACCCATTTACCGCTTTTTATTGAGGAAAAATGGCTTTTGCGTCCGAAAAAAGAGTCGGAAGAATTGAAAGCATCGAAAGGCGAGGATGCCACCGAAGAAAATACCGAGGACGAAACACACCGATATTCTCTTGTCCAGTGGGCCGGCGGGATCATAACACGTTTCATCGGAGAATTTTTCGCTGACGGACATGAAAAACGCAGACTCCCTGACTGGATTCCTCCCGTCCGTGACTTTTTGCTGAAAATCTACCCGGCAAAAACATTTCGCACCGCATATCAGGATGACCATCTTCGTCAGAAATCACTGGAGGAAATTCGCGGCATTTTTGACCATTTTGAAAGTCTGCCGGAAAAAATTGTTCCCCAAATGACTGCTCTCGATCTGTTTTCCCTTTTGTTGCGGCTTCTCCAAAATGCCAGAATTCCCCCAATTCCAAGCGGCAATGACATCGAACTGATCGGCTGGCTTGATCTCGTTCTGGACGACGCTCCGGCACTCGCGGTCACAGGTTTGAACGATGGGATCGTTCCTTCCTCGAAAACTTCCGACTCGTTCCTTCCTGACACCATGCGGCGGCGTCTCGGTCTTGAAGACAACCTAAAACGTTATGCCCGTGATGCTTATGCCGTTTCCGCAATTCTTCATTCGCGGGAAAACGTGCGGCTGATTTTCGGAAAACACTCACTCAACGGCGACCCTTTGGTGCCGAGCCGCCTCTTTTTCGCGGCAGAGGAAACAACGATTGCTCACCGGGTCAAGCGTTTTTTCAAAGAGACTCTCACGGAACCGAAACCGATTTTCGCCGGTTCCATCACTTCAGGAAATCAATCGCTTTTCAAAATACCTGAACCTCCTCAGGAACCCATATTATTACGCCAAATGCGTGTGACGGAATTCAGAGATTATCTGCAATGTCCTTACCGATACTACCTGAAACACCGGCTTAAACTCGATTGGAAAGAAGATGCCGACGAGGAACTCAACGCGGGAGCGTTCGGCGATCTGATTCATCAGACACTCAAACGGTTCGGGCAAAGTTCATTGAAGAACGAAACAGATTTCCATGTCATTGAGCGGTTTCTGAATGAAGAACTCGAACAAGTTCTACTGGATTATTACGGCAAGTCTTACCGTCCTGTTATTGCGGTTCAGGTGGAGCAGGCACGGATTCGGTTGGCGGCTTTTGCCCGGGAACAGGCAAAATGGGCTTTAACGCACGAAATTCTTCATGTGGAATACAACCCCGACGAAACGGGAGAAAACATCATTGAAGTTGATGGGCTTCCCGTGAAAATTCAAGGGCGGATCGACCGGATTGATGTTCACAAAGAAACCGGCGAATATTTTTTACTCGACTACAAAACATCCGGTGAAGGGGACTCCCCGGAAAAAGTCCACCAAAAATCAGGGGAATGGGTTGATCTGCAACTTCCGCTTTATCGTACTATTTTTTCGTCCTCCGATTTGGAACACCTCGTAACGCCGGGATTCATTGTACTTCCGAAAGACACGCAGAAAACGGAATTCAAAATCGCCGGGTGGACCGGTCAGGATTATAGAGAAGCCGACGAAGTCGCCCAAAATGTGATCCGCAAGATTCGCCATGGGGATTTCTGGCCGCCAAAGTTCCCGCCGCCGAAATTTTCGGAAATTTACTCCGCCATCTGTATGGACAAACACTCCATCACACTGTAGGAAGCGACAGCGTTTCTTACATTCCCAACAAAAAAAGAGCGTGAAGAATTGACAGAATCTCTCCACACTCAACAGGTTACAACGTGCGGACCGTGTTTTCAACCGGCATGATTTTCAACCGGCACTGCCCACGGACATTTTGGCAAGGAACGACTCTTTCAGAGTCTTGATATGCTGATCGGTGTCGTCGAAATAATTGTAGTGTTCCTGCTCGACCTCCGTGATTTCCTCAAAAAGCCTGGCACTGACAATATCGCCGTTATCACGGCAAACTTTGATGAACTCGTTGTAAGTGGCGATGGTGTCGTCCTCGGCGGCGGCGTTGAACTCAAAAACCTCCTTGACATCTTGATTTTTTGTGACTTTTTTAACAATATCCGTGACCGGCAGGCCGTTGATTTCCTTGATTCTCTCGGCGAATTTTTCGGCGTGCTTCATTTCGTCAATCGCAATCTTTTTGACCTTTGAAGCCAAAACGCCATAGTCAAGATCGTCGATAATGTAATGCTGGTGCATGTATTGAATAATAGCATACAATTCCATTGATCTCGCTTTGTTGAGAACTTCAATCACTTTTTCACGCTGTTCATTTGACATGGATTCAACCTTTTCTATAAAATTTTTCCGTATTCGTGTTTGTGTCAAGGACACTTAAAATATACTGTGACTTTCTGCAAAACATCTCCTTATTGATAATTTTACAGGGAAATGCAAATTTTTCAAGCGTACCGAACCCGCGATTCGGTAAAAATGTGAGAATGGGACACTTTTTCTTCACGACCCTTCAATGACGGCGGCTCCTTGTGCCGGACGCGTTGCAAAAATCGTCGGTTCAATTCCTGTGACGGCTTTATAACCTTCCCTTATTTTATTTGATACTTCCTCCACTTTATCTGTCTTCACTAAACTCACGGTACAGCCGCCGAAACCGCCGCCGGTCATCCGCGAACCATACACGCCGCCTTCCACACCGAGCCATCTCGCAAGCGACACCAAAAGATCAAGATAAGGCGTTGTGATTTCAAAGTCGGTACACATCGAAAAGTGACTCTGATACATCAAATTTCCGCAAGCGGCCCAATCTTCCGCAATAAGAGCGTCCGCCGCTTTTCGGGTACGGAGATCTTCCGAGATCACATGCTTCGCGCGGCGATATTGAAGGTCATTCAGCTTATCCCGTGCTGTTTCGAGCCTGACCGGATCGGCATCCCTAAGTTTCGAAACTTCCAGAATTTGCGCCGCTTCTTCACATTGTTTGCGTCTCTCCGCATATTCACCGCCCGCCAGTTCATGCTTTTTGTTGCTGTTCACAATCAATACCGATACGCCCGTATCACTCATCGGAATAGGTTTCGGCACTTGCGAACGGCAATCGAGAAGCATCGCATGATCTTTTTTCGCCAGTGCGGAAATGAACTGATCCATGATTCCGCATGGCATGTGAGCGTATTTGTGTTCCGCCTGCTGGCAGAGAAGTGATTTTTGCACAGGATCAATCCTTTTCCCGGTCATCGCCTCAAGCACTGTCGCTATCGAGACTTCCAGACTCGCACTGCTTGAAAGTCCGCCGCCGAGAGGGACATTGGAATGGATGACCGCACAGAATGGCTGCGGCTGAAGTCCGGCCTCAATGCAAAAGGCAACGACCCCTTGAACATAACTGTGCCACTTCACCTTTTCCTTCGACGCCGGGGGCTGGGACGTGCCGTCGATGAGAATTTCGGCCAATTCGCCGGATTGAGCACTGTAGATTTTGGCCGTTTTGCCGTCATAAGGCGCCGCCGCCATGATCGTCTGACGCTCAATCGCCATCGGGAAGACAAAACCATCGTTATAGTCGGTGTGTTCGCCGATCAGATTGACTCTGCCCGGCGCGGAAGCCAGCCATACCGGTTCCGTGTTGAACTGTTTTTTGAAGAGAGAGCGGGTTTCGGATAACAGCGTGTCAAAGAGTTTCATTCATCAGGACTTTCTTCAGAAAAAACGTGACTTTTTTACAGAAAACAACACTTCAGGATAACGGTTTTCCTGAAGTGTGTCAAGCATGACCGCGTGATTCCTTTTCAACAGCCGTGGCACTTCTCTGAAATTTGCCGAAACCGGTGGCATTCACGGCGGAAATAAACTTTTCCCTTTTCGTAAAGCGGGAAGTTTTGACCTGTTCAGGAAATTTTGCCGTCGGTCAGTTGGGCAAAGTCGTCCCATTGAGCATTCAAAAACTGCGGATTTGCTTCACCGGTATAAACCACGATCCGGTACGCCAATTTCAGAACATCCTCTTTCGGCATCACGAAAGTCTGATTGTTTTCAAAAAAGTTGAACGGCATGGGCGAAAAATTCCCGTAATTACGAGTGAACCACTGCATTTTGTCGAACGGTGCCCGTTTGTATGCCGGACAGAGAACCGCAATTCCTTCCACGAGACCGTCGCTGCGGCCGTAACGTTTTCCGAAGGAAGTCATCCACTTGGCCGGTTTTCCCAGTGTCTCTTTTTCCGTCTGCTGCCCCTCACTGTTGACAAGCACACCGCCGCTGGTGACCGCGATGTCGTCAGCGGTCCGTATTCCGAAAAAGCCGTGATTGCTCTTCTGAATCGTCACTTCCGTCAAAGCGGTCAGTTCGAACCAGCAATCGAGCGTGTAAGTGGTTTCGTCGAGAACGTTCAGGAGAAAACGGCGTTTGTCGGAAAGAATCGGCCCGACCTGAAAACGGTTCCAGGAACAATCGTTGAAAAACTCGGAAGACTTGTCCGTGCAGTTTCCCAGCGTGATTTTATTGGAAGCGATCCGGTCTTTGTCCGGGTTGTTCTGCCAGAAGTTTCCGCCGTTGACCTTGTCCGCACCGAAAAAGAGACCGCGGTGATGCGGCCACGGCTGTCCGGTTTCGGAAAGAAGGGAAAGTCCGGTCTTCAGCGACTGCAGAGGGTAAAAATACGGATACTTCTGGTAAAATTCCGCACGGTAACAGGTGACCGGCATGTTGTTCCAGCGAACCCAGACGGCGGTGTTCGGAGAATCATAATTGTAAGTGGTGAGTCCCGCCTCTTTTGCGTCGCCGTATTGCGGAACCGGTTTTCCGGCAAAAAGCGGAGAGCCGAAATTCACGGCCCCCGCCGCAGCTCCGGCAGTTAAAAGAGAACTCTTCAAAAAATCCCGTCGTTTCATGTTCTATACACCTTTCTAAAAATTGTGCAACTGAAAAGTCCATTCTACCCAACCGGAAGAGAATACACAAGACATCGTGCGGAAAAATCGTTGGCAGCGTAGCACGCTGCACCGCACTTGCTCACGTTCACTTCGTTCGGTTCGCTTTCAATTTGCTTACGTTGTTGGAGGCGTAGTTCCGCCAGTTGATACCAGCGACCAGCGGGAGCGAGTTCGTGGCTTTCGGAACGGGCAATGTGCAGACATTGCAGCCGGGAAGCCCCGGCGCCAACGTAGCACGTTGGATCGCAGTTGCCTTCGGCCTCAAGTGGTAACGTTTTTCCGTCTATTGATTCCAGCGACTAAGGAGCCGTCAATAAATAAATCTAACAATTAGGTTGAATGCAATAGTTCCATTCACCATGAAAACCACTTCTTGCTATCTTGCATTTTGCCAGTTCCCCGTCGCTAATTTTTATTCCTGTTTCATATTGTGTCTCGTCAAGAACTGCTTTTACTTTTAATCCTGTTTCTGTGGTTGTTGCACCGATTAAACCTAAAATCACCAGCAAACTTTCCAACGGTTTTCCACGCCAGTTAATTGATATATAAGAGAATAAACGGTGCTCTATTTTGTTCCACTTGCTTGTCCCGGGAGGAAAATGACTGACATATATTTTCAAACCCGTTTCATTGGCAAATGTCTGTAACTGTGTTTTCCACAGCCGATTTCTACTTCCGTTACTGCCACCACCTGCGAATGGCAGCAACTGCAAATTCCGATGTATCCCTGCTGATTCCAACGCTTATAAATCCCTGACTGTTTGCAATATCATAAAC
>JAISQK010000190.1 GCA_031274255.1 Planctomycetaceae bacterium
TGCCGGAATCGTCACCGAATAGTGATAACGTGTTTCCAGCGGAGAGGTTCCCGGACCTGCTGTGTAACTCAGACTTGCCCAGTCACCGTTCGTCTGCTGATATTGCAGGCTGTAATCACCGGATGCCGCTGCCAATTGGTTGTTTTCCACGGATTCAGGAAGATTACTGTCATAAACCATATCAAAATTCACCGTAACGGCATACGTTGTGTCGCCGGTAACACCTGAAATATCATGCGTCCGCGTGATGGTGTATTCGCCGTAATCGGGAGTCACATCGGTAAGCCGTTCCGTTGCGACAGGATCACTGGCTTCAACACAGACTTTCCAGTGGTCATTGTCAATAACGTTAATGGTGATAACGGAGGAGGAGACACTGTATTCATGAGGAGAAGCAACCGCCGATAACAAGGTAAAAGTTATTGTTGTTTCCGATAATTCAGGAATGGAATCATTGGAAATTCCTACCTGATATGCATAAGAACTTGTTCCTGCGGGGAAGATAAAGTAACTTTCATAGCTGGATGTCGTTGTTGTTCCATCAAGAGACGTTATCGTTGTCGATATTTGAAAATATATCGGAATGTTCATCAAAGCACCCAATTCAGGGATGGCATCACTTCGGTTGAGATTGATCACAGCATTTTGTCCTTCAATAACATTTATTGAAGACGCCGTTGTTATACCGATACTTCCTCCGGCGAAATCGCATTCGTCATTTTGAGCAGACAGTGACTCCATTTGATGCCATTCATTTCCGGTAAAGCCTGTTATTTCCTCTTCGAGAAATGCACCGTAGATATTGTCATCCGGTTCATCATCCAGATTCATATTGACCGATTCGTCAGGTGCGAAGTTGTCACCGGCTGCGGTATAATCCTCATCGGAAGTCAAATCCGGCATATCCCTCTGCCACGGCGAGGCGGATAACAATTCACGGTTTTCCAGCAGTTCAAATCCCCGAAGATGCTGCCGTGCGGGACATTCCTGTTGTTCCGGTTTATGAAAAAGGAGACGGAGGATTTTTTGATAAAATGATTTTGAAACAGACATTGATAATTCTCTCTTTATTTTTTAGTATATGTTTTGATTTGACAGAAGACACCGTACTCTGTTTTTAATACAACCTCAAATGGAAAAGCGAAGACGGAAACATCAACCGGCATTTGAAGAAGGGTATTCTTCCAAAACGGTTTCCAGTCCGAGTCCGTCTTCAATTTCCCTTAAAATACGAAAAGCAATTTCATCATTGAGCCTGTAGTCGTCCAGTGCCGCGAAACGCCACGGATGATCGGGATGGCAGGTGTACATCAAAAGACTTCCCCGTTCCTTCACAAGAGCCGCCGCTTTGGAATAATTCCATCCGAGACGTTTGATGTACACGGATTTTTCCGGTTCCAGCGAATAGTCTTTTATGAAGTCCGACGCCTTGACCGGCAAAAATGTTTCCGGCATGACCTTCAACAAATGTTTGAAACTCCGGTCAATATAATCCCGCAATGTCATGGGACGATGGACACCGGTGATACGGTCACAGTCCACTTTTTTCAGGTCGGACGAGAACGCACTTCGGACGAACACCAGATATTTTTGACCGCTGTTCATTCTTCTTTTTCCTTTTCCGCAGGAACATACACCACACGGCCGTCCGGCAGACGGTAGGCCTTGCCGAGCAGTTCTCCCTGACCGGCACCGGTTTCGTCCGTGGCTTCATAATGTTTGATCTCCTCCCCTTCTTTGACAATAATTTCCATGTCCGGTTTGCCGGGATTCGTGATGACGGTGTAATCCTTGTTTTGCAGCATTCCGGGAATCTGCAGAAACGAAACCAGTGCCACCATGAATGCCACGGCAAACACCATCGCCACATCAAACAGATTGGCCAGCCCGCTCATCGGGTCCGCCGTTTCCTCATGATTGTCAAGAAATACTCTTCGTTTCCGGCGTTGTTCATGTCTCATGCGGCACCTCCTTTTTTGAGGACGGAATCATTCGTTCCGCAGTGAACGTCAGCAGAATGGCGTCATTCCGGTACCATCGTTTACGGATGGTATGCACGCCGCCGCAAATCAGTCCGATCAGCACGCCGACAACCGTTGTCGCAAACGCCACGATGAGATTGTCGGAAAGCGTTTTCAGGTCGCCTGACGCCAGGGCGAGAAGTCCGGGTCCCAGCGGAATGAGCGTTCCCATCAGCCCGAGCGACGGTCCGATCCGCACCCATGTTTGCAGTTTTTCGAGTTGCGACTGCCAGTACGCTTCGGTTTCGGCGACGGTTTTGTCGATCAGCAGTGTGTTGCCTGAAGCGTTTTGAATCTTGTTGAGCGCCCCGGCCAGGACCCCGCCGTTATCGGAAAGTGCCGCAAAGACGGCGTCCGGGGACTCCAGCACGGCGGAGTAGTCGGCGCGTTCTTTGGCGAACCGGTATCGTTCCATCAGTTCGCGGAGCAGACGTCCGAGACAGAGAAACGCCATCAAAAGTCCGAGCAGCAGCCCCAGCATCACCGGAATCAGCATCGCGCCGGAAATCAGGGAAAACGCATTGGAAAGAAATGTTAAAGCATTCATCATCGTCATCATCAAAGTTTGTGGGTTAGAGGTTGGGAAATCGTTTTTTACAAGGGAAAAAGACACCGATCAGCACGAGAATTCCGGCTCCCGCCGACAGAAGCACGCTTTCGAATGTTCCCGGCAGTACGGTATGACTTTCCCAATTCAGTTTTTGCGTCAGACACGGGAGCAAAACGCACATCGTCATCAGTAAACAGCCGGTCAGCAGATGAAGTCCGAGGAGCTGATATTTTTTGAAGAGCAAAATCGCCGCGACCGTCAACAGGGTTAAAATGCCGCAAATCGCCGCGGCCACTTCAAGTCCGATGATTTGCGGTTTCGCGCCGGCGGTACTCATCAGAATGTTTTGCTCAATCCAAAGAAGAAACATCACCGACACCGGCGACGGTATCGCGGCAATCAGACGAATGGTCATGAGCCGCAGCCGGGACAACACTTTCGACATCACGCCGTTCCGTTGTTCGGCGAATTCCTCCCGAACCGGCAAAAATACGGTGATACCGACCCAGAGAATCTGCAATACGGTCAGGGTTCCGAGAACCGGCGGCGACATCAGCCAATGCTGCAATTCCCGCGGGGAACGGGAATCCGCAAACGGCACGGTCATCACGCCGGCGAGAAGGGAAAACATGATCGCGGTGAAAAACATCCGCCAGCTTTTTGTACGGGCAATTCCCACCGCCTGAGAAAAAAGCGTGAGTACCGCGAGAAGCACGAGGGTTCCACCGACCCACTGTTCATCAACGCTCTCCCAAAACGGACTGACCAAAACGGAAACGGAGTCTTTAAACATGGTTATAATCCTGAAACGGTTTCGCCTCCATTGATGGTTGCGGAGGCACGCCAAAGGTCAAGAGAGGCACTGTTACTGATAAAACGGACACTGCCGTCCGCGTAACCGGTACTCACGCCGCCCGGATGATTGCTCCTCGCTCCGTAAAAACCGACGCCGTGAAAATGGATGTCCGGCAGGTTATGGTTCGGCGGATAGTAGGCGTTGAACGAGGTGTACAACGGCGCTCCCCAAATCCACGCCCCCGCACGGTCGCCGCTCCACGAGGGACACGCATCGGTCAGCGTTTTGATGTTGGCAAAGGAACCGGCTCCCGGGTCCGTCAGCGGCGGATTGCTTCCGGGAATATTGTCCGCCGTGGGAATGACCGTAATGGAAGCACTCAACGCGGCAACACGCCGCATGACCGGAGCGTCGCCGACGGCCGCACTGCTGTTATTATCGCCCAGTTTTGCTTCGGAAAGAATCATCGTGTTGGATGTTCCGTCGGTGATACTGTGCAAGCCCCGGTTGGAGGAATAATAAAACAAACCGTCCGTCGGATAACGGACATCATAATTCGGGTAGACGCCGGAACCGGTCGAAAACACGTAATTGCCGCCCCGCGACAACGCATCAGGACCGCTCAAACTGCCGATCTGACTGATGTGGTAAAGCTCATTCGTTCCGTCGCTGGGACATCGGAAAAGTGACGCACTGACCTGGATGATTTCCGCCAGCGAAGCCTCCATGTAGTACGTTCCTCTTGATCCCGTTTGCAGCGGTTTTTGGAAATCAATCAGCGAAGACAGACCCGCCTGTTCCACATAAGGAAGCAAATGAGCCTGCACCGAATACGTTCCGACACCGTCTTTCCCCAAACCGGGAAAACAATTGAAGGCACTATGGTAATTGTGTGCCGCAAGGAGCCACTGTTTCATGTTGTTACTGCATTGTATCCGGCGTGCCGCTTCCCGGGCCGCCTGCACCGCCGGAAGGAGCATCGAAATCAAAATTCCGATGACGGCAATCACCACAAGAAGTTCCACAAGGGTAAACGCGGCGAACCGTCCGCGCAAAATCGTCTTATTGTTAAAAAACATGGAAAAAACCTTTCATTTTGTAATGTTAATAATAAAGATCGTCTTTGCCGTGGAAATGGGGACTGTACCGGAAACCGAAACAGACATTCCGCGCAAAGAAATCTTTTTCTTCTCAAAGAACGGACAGAACATTACAAAAGGATCGGCGGTCCGCGAACCGGCGGACAAACCGCAACGATAAAATACGGCGTTTGCGTTTCCGTCACCGGACAACGCTCTCCAGTCCAGGCGGCATCCTGCAATAAAACAGGCATCCATACCGTTTGCTGAAGTGTGTGATAGAAAGAACAGATGGAACAGTCGTCCGCGTCGCTTGCCGGACGCGGAAGAGAATGGTTTTCCTGCGGAATCCGCGGATGTCCCTCATGGGAATGATCACACGGAGAAACAGATCGGCTGTCATAAACGTCACAATAACACGGAAACAGCAGATGCAATCCCGGACCGCAAACAGCCAAAAGACCGAAATGCAGCAAAAGAAAGCCGCTCAAAATATGCTGTAGGAAACGCTTTTGTGACATGAAACACCGGATGCTTTAAGGAAAAACCCTATCCCTCATCTATTCATTCTAATGGTTTCATGACCTAGGTCAAGGGGAATTTTTCATTGGTACTCCTTGGTTTTGCGAATGGGTTTTGTGAATGCCGTGAGCGGTGAAGAATCCCTGGATTCCTCCGTTTTCGCGATTGAAACGCATTGAAATGTTTTTGAAATACAATATCCCGAACGGAAATCCACATCCTGTTTGTTCCGCACACGTTACGGAACTTTAATAAGAACAAAACCTCTTTTCGGCAGGAAAGACGGCGGAAAAACAGACTTTGATCCCACGATTGTTGTAAAAGGATAACTTTATTCAGGAATTTTATTACTCAAACTCAATACGTCAATGGGCTAAACTTGACCCATAAATTTTTCATTTTTCTTAAACACTATGATATAATGAACAAAAACTTGGGAGGGCGTTATGTCTGGAGGGGAAAGTTTCAATATGGCGGAAGAATTCGC
>JAISQK010000208.1 GCA_031274255.1 Planctomycetaceae bacterium
TTTATGGGTCAAGTTTAGGGCGCGCCCAGTGACGGTCCGCCCGGCGTCAAAACAGTTTGGCGTGGTCTACAGAAATTCTACACCCTCTACGACTATAGGGAAATGTTTGATTTTATGGGTCAAGTTTAGGTTAATGGTGAGCACCAACGAGTCAATGATGATCACCAACGGGTTAATGATGAGCACCAACGAGTCAATGGTGACCACCAAAAGGTCAATGATGATCACCAACGAGTCAATGATGATCACCAAAAGGCTGATGGTGATCACCAAAAAGCGGCAGGAGAGCGTTTTGGGGGAATGGTCACGTGTCAAAAGGGATTTTTGGGCGGGCCGCGACGATTGAAGAAGGGATTTTGCCTCCGGCGGCCAACGGTAGGCCGCTGCACCCCTGATGGGACTACCGTCCCGAGAGCCACGAACTCGCTCGCGTTGCTTACTGGAGTCCGCGAGCGGAACAACGCCTCCAACCGCTTGCGATGTGCGATGGAACGGCACGTTCCCTCACGCTCACTTCGTTCGGTTCGCCGCCAGTTGGAGAACTCTTTCCACGAGAAGCCGAAACAACGTGAAAAAGATGACAATGAACGCCGACCGCGCAGCCGGGAGGCAACTGTGATGGAACAGCATGTTCCCCGTCCCGAGAGCCACGAACCCGTTCGCGTTGCTCACTGGAGTCCGCGAGCGGAACAACGCATCCAACCGCTTGCGATGTGCGATGGAACGGCACGTTCCCTCACGCTCACTGCGTTCGGTTCGCCGCCAGTTGGAAAAATCTTTCCAACTTGAGGCCGAAGGCAACTGTGATGAAGCAACATGCTGCCGGCGCGGAAAACACTCTAAAATTCTTTCGAGTCGATCCATGACATCAACTTGCGGAGACGGCGGCCGACTTCCTCAATCTGATGAGTACGGGCACGGGCACGGAGCCGCTTGAACTGCGGGGCTCCGACTTGGTTCTCCAACAGCCACTCACGGGCAAACTGACCGTTTTGAATCTCTTCAAGAATCTTTTTCATTTCCTTTTTGGTCTCAGCGGTCACGATGCGCGGGCCTCGCGTGTAATCGCCGTATTCCGCTGTGTTCGAAACACTGTACCGCATGTAGTTCAGACCGCCCTGGTAGAACAAATCCACGATCAGTTTCAGTTCGTGCATACATTCAAAAAACGCCATTTCCGGCTGATAACCGGCTTCGACCAGCACGTCAAACGCGGTCTTGACCAGTTCACTGACGCCGCCGCAAAGAACGACCTGTTCCCCGAAAAGATCGGTTTCCGTCTCTTCCGCAAAAGTGGTTTCAATGACACCGCCGCGTGTGCCGCCGATTCCTTTGGCATAAGCGAGTCCGATTTTCCGTTCCGTGTCACCGGCCCCTTCCCCGAGAGCAATCAGACACGGCACACCACCTCCTTTGACAAATTCGCTCCGCACAAGATGACCGGGACCTTTCGGTGCGATCAAAACGGCCGTGACCCCTTCAGGAATGTTGAACTGACCGTAGTGAACATTGAATCCGTGCGTCGCAACAATGATGTTGCCTTTGGAAAGGTTCGGACGGATTTGGGACGCAAAAATCGCCCCTTGTAATTCATCGGGCAAAGTGAAAACGATGAGATCGCCCTGTCTGGTCGCTTCTTCGGTGGAAAGCGGCGGGAAATTGTCTTTCACGGCAGCCTCATAATTGGGCGTACCGGGAATCTCTGCAATCACGACATTGCAACCGCTGTCGCGAAGGTTCTGGGCATGAGCGTGTCCCTGGGAACCGTAGCCGAGAATGGCAATGGTCTTCCCCTTCAAGAGGGAAAGATCAGCGTCTTTGTCATAATAAGTTGTAGCGGCCATAATAGTTGTCTCCAAAAAAGGTTCATTTTTGTCAATAATTGTCAATTTTTAACGACACAAAATCATTTGCGGGTTTGTTTGTTTCGGTTTTTTATTTGTCATCCTTATTCTTCATTCTCCGCCGCGGACCATGGCGATGACACCGGTACGGACAAGGGCGATGATGCCGTAAGGACGTAACACATCAATAAAGGCTTCAATTTTCGATTCCTGACCGGAAAGCTCAATCATCAGAACATCAGGGTTCACGTCAACGATTTTTGCACGGAAGATGTTCACCAGTTCAAGGATTTCCCCGCGTTTTTCACGGAGAGCCGACACCTTTGCCAGCATCAAATCGCGTTCGACATGATCTTCCCGTGAAATTTCATCGACCCGGACCACGGTGACAATCTTCTCAAGCTGCTTACGAATCTGGAGAACAGTATTTTCGTCACCAAAAACAACGAATGTCATTCGGGAGAGTTTGCAGTCCTCCGTTTCTCCGACAGCAAGACTGTCGATATTATACCCGCGTGAAGCGAGCATCCCTGAAATATGGGACAAAACTCCCGGTACGTTCTGCACCAGAGCCGAAATCACATGACGCATAAAAGACTCTCCGAAATACCTGTCTTTTCCTGTTTGCCGATAAAATCTCCATAACTGATTTTCATAATGGAACAGACTATTTTACAAAAGGCCGCTGTTCTGACAAGTCCTCGGAAAATATCGGACATCGGTACAGGAATATCAGGTCGGGTACCGTACGGCAATATTTGAAATTGAGGGATGGCCCCCAAATAATAATATTGACGGAGAAAATCAGACGGAGAAATTCCGTCCTGTATCGAAAGTGCTGACGCAGGGAAATCAGGGAAAATTGACAGGAATCTGGTCAAAGAGCGGTTTTTACGATATAATACCAAATAAGTGTAAATAAATTTGTGAAGGAGATGTCGCATGAAGAGGGATTTTAATCAGATTGTGTGGGACGCAACACTTGAAACGGATGTCCGGTCGTTGATTCGGCTTGCCATTGCGGAAGACCTCGACAGTTGCGGAGACTTGACAACGCAAGCTCTCGTTCCGCAGGAATCATTCGGTTCGGCAGTAGTGAAAACACGGCAAGACGGTGTTGTGTCAGGGCTTACGGCAATTCCTGTGATTACGGCCATGACGGATACCAGACTTCACTGGAAATCCGCCGTTCACGATGGAGACACGGTGAAACAAGGCGACATCCTCGGCGAAATTGTGGGACCGATCACTTCGATTCTTTCGACAGAGCGGATGATTCTCAACCTGGTGGGGAAACTTTCCGGAATTGCCACGCTGACCCATCAATATGTCAATGAAGTCACCGGAACACAGGCAAGGGTTTACGACACGCGAAAGACGACTCTCGGCTGGCGGCGGCTCGAAAAATATGCGGTGAAATGCGGCGGCGGGCAGAATCACCGAACCGGACTTTACGACGCCGTGCTGATTAAGGACAATCACTTGGCCTATGGAGCGTCTGTTTCCGATACCAAAAACGCCTGTCATCCTGCCGAAGCGGTGGAAAAGGCAAGAAAATGGCTCGAAAGTACGGATCCTGAACTGTTTGAAAATCACATCAAAAAAAACAAACACTTCAAAAATTGCGGAATCCAAGTGCTTTCCAACGCGAGTGTCCCCAAAAAATATAAGTCGTGCGGTATTGATGTCGCCGCGAAACCGCCGCTTCCGATGATAGAAATCGAGGTGGATTCGCTGAAACAATTGGCGGAAGTCCTTCCGGCGGTACCGGACATTGTTTTGCTCGATAACATGTCCCCTGACCAATTGCGGCAGGCGGTACAGATGCGGAACGCTGCCGGTGTTGCCGTGGAACTGGAAGCCTCCGGGGGAATCACGCTGAAGACCATCCGTGATGTCGCCCTGACCGGTGTGGAACGGATCAGTTGCGGCGCACTGACCCATTCCGCGGTCGCCCTCGACATCGGGCTTGACTTTTGAAAACAACACGTAAAAACAACACGGTATTGCCGGCGGGGACGGAAATAACGCCCCGAGACTCAAAGAGGAATTGTTATGATTAACGGCAAAATCAAAATAGAAACACATTGAAAAAAAGGTGAGATATGCATTATCCATGGTGGTATGTTCCGGGAATTACGGCACCGATGTTGATTGCCGTTGTTGCCGTTGTTCATGTGATTGTTTCGCATTACGCGGTGGGAGGCGGGATCCTCCTTGCCCGCGAGAATCAGTACGCTTTGAAGAAGGGGCTTCAGAAATACCGTCAATACTGGAAGGATCATGCCCGGTTTTTCGTACTGCTGACGGTGGCTTTCGGCGCAATCACCGGGGTCGGCATTTGGTGGACGATCGGGATTGCCTCACCGACCGCGACGGAACAGCTGATACGGACATTTGTTTTCGGCTGGGCGATTGAGTGGGTTTTCTTCCTCATTGAGATTGTCGCCGCATTTGCGTTTTTCTATTACTGGGATCGGCTGCCCGGCAAAACACACGTTATTATCGGATGGATCTATGCTCTTGCCGCATGGATCAGTCTGGTGTTGATTACGGGAATCACTGCGTTCATGCTCAATCAAAAAGGACTCATCGCGGACTGGTCGGAGACGCAAAACTTCTGGCACGCTTTTTTCAATGTCCAGTTCCTGCCGCAAATGATTGCACGTACCGGAGCGTCGCTGATGCTGGGAGCCGTTTATGTTTATCTCCACGCCGCCTGGAAACTTCAGAATGACGAGGAACTCAAGGCCCTCACGGTCAGACGCATGGCCGGCCCCGCTCTTCGGGGAATCGTGCTTCTCGTGACCGGAGTCGCCGGATGGTATGTTTATTTGCCGGATAACGCAAAATTGATGATTGAAACCGCCCCGTCCATTCAGGTGATCGGCGGTCTTTTTGCGGCTTCCGTTGCCGTACTTTTTGTGATGATTCTGTTCGGTTCACTCTGCAAGCCCAAGTCGATGAATCTTGGTTTTGCGGTATGTCTGCTGTTGTTCGGATTTGCGGCTTTTGCTTCGGCGGAGTTTGTCCGCGAGGCGCTTCGCAAGCCGTATATTGTGGATCGGCTGGTGCTGGGAAATCAAATCACAACGGAGGAAATCGCCGATTGTCAGCGGTATGGATTCCTGGAACACGGCGAATGGACATCGGAGAAACTTCGGCGAATGTATCCCGATCTCTGGAGCAACGAGACCGGTGATCACTTCGACGAAACGCTTTTGCTTCAGCGTCCCGAAGAGGAACGGATTCAGGTCGGCGAGATGCTGTTCATGTATCACTGTAACAATTGTCATGCGTCGCAGACGGGCTTTTCCGCCGTGGCGCCGTTGATTTTCGGGGAATCGCGTGAAAAACTGGTCGATTTTCTCAAGAATCTGAATCAGCCGAAACTCACGATGCCGCCGTGGTGCGGAAATGATGCGGAAGCGGAACTTTTGACAGAGTATCTGCTTTCGATTCAGAGAAAACCTTCCCGGGACTGACGGTGTTTTACGTAAAAAGGCCGTGTCACGGCTACGGCATGCCCGACTCCGGTTCATGGATTCGGCTGCCGCCGGTGAAATTTCATGATCATTCCGATTTGCCGAACCACGAAGCCGGATTGAGTCTCTGCCATGCGGATTTCTTTTCCGGTTCCACCGGTTCCAAATCCAAATCGTCATCCGCAACAGCGTTTTCCAGCAGGTTTTTGCCGTCATCGCCGGAGAAAACGTCGATTTTCAGCAAGCAGGTCAGATTTCGTTTCTGTTCCGCTTCGCAAAGGAACTGAATCACATTCGGATATGTTCCGCCAAGTTCGGTGACGGCACGGATGATTTCATTGAGTGAGTTGCGGACCGTCCGTGTTTCCGGAATTCCGCCGGGTTTGAGCCGCGTGACAACGGTTTTTTCCCCTTCCGACTGAATCATCAGTTCCTGACCGGCAGCGAGAATATAGGGGGGCTGAAGTGTGATTCCCGAAGAAAACAACACGATCTCACTTCGTTTGGACTTGGAAACATGAACCATCGGCACGCCGGGAATGTTCAACACATGGTAGCTGAACGAAAAGTTTTCATCTCCGAGCTGTTCACCGCGGATGGCCGGATTGTTCGGATTTCTGTGCCAAAGAGCGCGGAACGCTCCGTATCGTGTGACCGGCTCGCTGCTGAGCAGGAGTCTTTGCAGACATTGTTCCGCAGCGTGGTCGTTTTGCATCGTACCGAGTGCATTCAATGCGGCGATACGGTGGTTGGCGTCCGTTTCCGCGATTTCCATGAGAACCGGTGCCGCGTCCGGTGTTCCGAGAAACGCCAAGGACTCCGCGCAATAAAACCGGATGTCGGAATTTTGGCTCTCCAGACCTTTCCGCAGAGATTCCACCCCCGGTTTCCCGATCGCTTCCAACTGCAACGCGGCATACTGCGATGTTTCAGGGCGGAGAAGTTCTTCGTCGAGAAGTTTCATCCGTTCCTGTTTTTCCGTGTGATTTTCAAAACATGCAATCGACAGCACCACCTGAAGATAACGGTAGATGGAATCCCGATAGGCAGGATGAAGTTTCAGGTCAATCCGCGTATCCGTCTTCGCTTCGGCGACCCCTTCCGATTCGTTCGGAATTTTGAATCGGGCGTTGATTTTGTCCTGAATTTCTTTGGTAACCAGAACGGTTCTGTCTTCGTCATTGACAATCAGAGTAAATGTGCGGTCTTTCAGACACACCGCCTGACCGAGAATGTAGCCGGTTTTCTCTTTTTCGGGATCGTTTCTCGTGTAAGTGACGGGATCAAGGAGAATCGGTCCTTTGACTTCCGCCATTGTGAAACTGTCCCGCCCGTTCAAGTGCTGCGTGAGCGGGGACGCAACGCGAATGATTCCCCCTTTGAGGGTTTCCGCGTTACTTGCCGGAGGAAGCTGCACTTCCACATCAATGGGGTCTCCCTTTTGAATGCCGGGCCGCAAATAACTGCGGACATAAACAATGGCGGTATCGGTGGAATCAATCCGCTGTTGATATTTTGCAATGTCATCCTTTTTGAACTGCTCGACAACCCGTTTCCGCATCGGGGTGTCCGGTTCAATACAACCGCGGCCGCTCAGATTTTCCGCCAGGGCGAACCCTTCAATTTTGATTGGACTGAGACCGCTCTGACCGGGGGCCGCATAATCTCCGATAAGTTTTCCCCGTGTGATGAAAAGCCTTTTTTTCTTTTTTTCTTTAGAGCTTTGCCACAAAGAGCCGCAGCCTCCTTGCAGAAGCAGGACACAGAAAAACATCGCCAAAAGGAGCAGACCGCCGGTTTTTTTCATGATTCGTTCCAAAATTTCGCCGATAAAAAGGGACTGAATTTGGTGAATCGTACCGATTTCGGAAACTCAAGTCAAGAGAAGTTTTTCAAGAATCGTCCGCACTTCCGTGTCAATTCCCGGGTTTGTACTCTGCCGCGGTTCCGCGATGTTGAGCGTCTTGATTTGACTTTCACGAATCCTGTGCGGCACAGCCTCTTTTGACGGCGGAAAATCCCATTCCGTCGGCAAAACCGGTTTCCCGAGTTGATACGCAATCTCACAGGTCGGCAGCGTTCCTCCTTCGAGCGGTTTCCGGTAAAAGGTGAGCGTTCCGTCGGAATCCAGCCGGGAAGCCCCGGCGTCAACGTAGCACGTTGGACCGCCGTCGCAAGCCGCGACGGGCACAGTATATTTACTGGAGTATTACGAGCTCACGCTCACTTTGTTCGGTTCGTTTTCAATGGAACATCTTTTCAACCGCTTTTCTTTTTTGTTCCGCTTGCGGATACCAGCAACCAACGGGAACGGGTTATTGTTCGGAGCGGTAGTTCCATCAAGGGTGCAACGGTAGGTCGCTGCACCCCTATTTGCTCTCAATAGTATCTACACAATTTTTTCAAATGTATTTTGTTAAAAAAGATATTAACTTTGTACAATGGAACACAATTATTTTGGAGACGAACGTCTTAACAAACGCTATAGTAAAATGGTTA
>JAISQK010000232.1 GCA_031274255.1 Planctomycetaceae bacterium
CCGCGAATTCTTCCGCCATATTGAAACTTTCCCCTCCAGACATAACGCCCTCCCAAGTTTTTGTTCATTATATCATAGTGTTTAAGAAAAATGAAAAATTTATGGGTCAAGTTTAGCATCATAGGGGGTAACGGGAATGCTGGGCAAAACTTACCCTGCATGATACTCCTAAGTATATTTTGTAGATGTCGATTGTCAACCGTTTTCGCCCGGATAAGACCGCAAAAGTCTATTTATGGCCGCAATTATTGGTTGTCGATCAGGTCACCTTTTTCGAGTAATCGCTCCAGCCGACCGTTGTCTGCCGGAAGGTGTTGTTCAGGCGACCCAGATACCGAATCGTCTGAGCGACAAGCTTGGTCCAGATTTTTCGCAACGTAGAATCGGCCACTTCCCAGAGGAAGGTTTTCGTCAGCGGGGCCAAAAACCGGTGTCCGAGATACAGCGTCGCCACTTCGTCCTAGAAAAACTCAAGCGGAACGCTGTCCGACTCGAAAATCGACCACAATTTCATGCTATGTGGCCCGATGAACTTCTGAAGGAGGATTCCCACCTCCTGAAACAAGACGAGATCGTGATTGACCGTGCGCGTGGTAATGCCGAGCCGTTCCGTTAAGTCTTTGAACGAAACACCTTCGGGCGACTCGGAAAGGAGCCGCAACAGTTTCCAATGCCGAATCGTCGGTCTTTCGGTCTTGTCCACGAGATGGTCTTTGAAAAATTGGATAAGATCGGTTCTTCCATGCATAATTCTTCCTGTGTCGCTACTGTACGCGTCCATCAATGAAACGCTCTAAAGCGGATGTTTTGACCCGCTATGAAATGATTCCTTTTTTTGTTTCAGGAGCCAGCGGTAGAGTTCCGGTTTGGTGTAAACCAAATCAGGGATGCCGTGTCCCGCGTCATGAAGCGTCGTCAAGTGAACATTCGGGTGATTCAACGCTCGCATCGCGTCAATCATCCTTGATGTCATTTCATAATTCACCACATCATCCGCGTCGCCGTGAAATGCCCAAGTCGGAACCGTCAGCAAATTTTCCGCTTTTTCCGACTCACCGCCTCCGGCAAGCGGAACGATCGCCGCGAAATAATCCGGATAATCACTCGCGACATGAAATGTTCCGAAACCGCCCATGCTGAAACCGGTCAGATAAATCCGGCTTGTGTCAATCTGATAACGTAATCTGTTCTCTTTCAAAAATTCCTCAAGAAAAGCAATCACCCGTTCGGAATCCCAACCATGTTGCGGCGTCACCGGACTGACCACGATAAACGGAAAGTCCTTCACAGGAACAACTCCGTCGGCATAATGAAAAATATCCAATCTCTTCAGAATGGTCACATCCTGGCCTGTTTCGCCGGCGCCGTGCAAAAAAACAATGAGCGGACGCTCACGGAAATCATGATAACCCCGCGGCAAATGAAGCAGGTAATCATAATAAACCGCGGAAGCCGGGAAGGATGCTGCTTCACCGCAGTTGCCTTCGACCTCACGATGGAAAGATTTTCCATCTGAAAGCGACCGCCTCGAAGAGGCCGGGAGCCTACAGGGGTGCAGCGGGCTACCGCGGCCCGCCGGAGGCATTTTTCTTGAACATCAGAACGCGGATTTTGAGGTTTGGGGCGTCGAGAATGGAATCTTGAGGTTCGGAGAGGAGGATTTGAGCCGGTTTTAGGGAAATCGTGATCTTTTTCCGCCCAAACAGGGACAAAAGACTCAAGGCAAAA
This sequence comes from Planctomycetaceae bacterium, assembly GCA_031274255.1. Classification (GTDB taxonomy): domain Bacteria; phylum Planctomycetota; class Planctomycetia; order Pirellulales; family Thermoguttaceae; genus WRMR01. Next base: position 1,729 of record JAISQK010000232.1, read on the forward strand.
GGGAAATGTCTCGAGACAAAAGGGAATTGGAGCACAACATTAAGCTATTGGAGGACTCCAAAAGGAAATTGGAGGACAACATCAAGCCGTTGGAGCACTCCAAAAGACAATTGGAGCACAACATCAAGCCGTTGGAGTACTCCAAAAGACAATGGGAGGGCGGCAATCCTGATTTGAGAAATAATCATTGCCTCCGGCGGGCCGCGACGCCGCGGCGGGCGGTAGCCTCCCAACACCTTCGGTGTGGTCGGCATCGGTTGGAAAAATCTTTCCAACTGGAGGCCGAAGGCAAGCCGGGATGCAACGTCCGCACGTTGCCCGTCCCGAACAAATAACCCGTTCGCGTTGCTCACTGGAGTCAATAGGCAGAAAAACGGGAAGAGAATAACTACTGAAGCCGACCGCGTAGCCGGAGGCAAGTGCGATCCAACGTGCTACGCTGCCTCCCGTTAGTCGCTGGAATCAATCGGCAGAACAAAAGGGAATATTGCCGGAACAATCGGAAAGGGATGACAATGGAAGCCGAATGGAACGCAGTGACTATGAGGCAAGTGCGGTGCAGCGTGCCACGCTGCTCCTTGAAAAAATAGACGACAGGAACAATCATCGCAAAAACCAAAAGGAATGAAAGCAACGCCATCCATGAAAAATCTCCGTAACCCAGCCATCGCGATAACGGATGGTAAAAAAATCCGTACAGGTGCGTCGCATTCAGCAAAACAAGAACTCCCATGACGATAGTGACCGTAACAGCCATGCGGTGAAACCGTTTTGCCGCGTTGATTTCCATGTCGTCGTAATCTTCCCAATTGCGATAAATGAAAAACCATTTCACCGAAAACACAATCAGCAGAGTCAGGCATAAAAAATACCACCACGGCCAAAGCCGGACATCCAGCAGGATGAAAAGGGTGTCAAGCAGACCGGGATTCACAAAGCAGCCGCCATTGAACAACAGCAGTCCGCCGAGAAAAAGCCATGTGCTGGAGGAAAGCTGATACCAATGTTCGCCGTCATGACTGCTCTGAATGATTTCGCCCTTGAGATTTCTCACTTCATTTGTCATTTTTGTTTCTCCTTTTTTTCATTTTATTACTGAGCCGTAAAAGCCAGAGAATAAATAACAGTCCCGTCGCCGGAGCGATGAATAACCGCCACGTCATTTTTCCCATATACATGTATTCCACAAGCGGACCGTAATAAAACGGCACGTAAACATACCAATAGAAAAAAAGACGTATCCATTTTCTGCTGTAAAAAACACACATTCTCGGTGTTGCAGTCAAATCTGAATACAGAAAGAAGACCAAAGCCGCCGTAAAAATGAGGATTCTTCCAACATAACGAGGGCAACGTTCCACCTGAATTTGTCTGAATAACGCAACTCCTCCGCGGAAGAGCCGTTTACGGAATTTCCGTTGAAGCATGAAACGCACGAACCGCTGATTGACACGGCTTTGTTTGAACCGTGTGGTCACAAACTGAAAAGATTTCAACGCAAGGAACGAATGAATACACCGCTGCACTTTCGGCAGCATCAACAATGGCACAAGTGTCAATCCGGCAACAGCCAGCCAAAGATTCACGGCATACCACGCAGGCCAGTGACACGGATTGAAATCATGCAGGATTTTACGCAGGGTGTGCGGATTGCCGTCTGAGCAAAACACAGCAAGATTAACCAGTATCAGTCCGCCGATCACGAGCCATGTCAGCAGCCCCGGCCGCCATGATTTCTTGACTTGTCTGCTTTCACTTGTCATTGCCGCTTCACTCATGTGTTTCCTCGTTGATTTCCGGGAGTCCCATTTCATGGCGGACTTGATTCGCCTCCTCCAGTGTAATATGATAAATGTAAATCGAATAACCGATCCTGTCAACAGGTTCAAACTGCTTGAAATACTCGTACTGCTTTGAGGAACTGTAAAGCTCGTTGACTCCAACCGCAAACCAACCCGGTTCCGGCTCCTTTGATGACAGTGCGTTATCAATGAAATCATCATCACAGATAATTACGTTTTCCTTTGAATACAAGGATTCGTAATAACTCGTCAAAGGGGTGGCTTTCGGATGTTTTTTATACCAATCAATCAGATACAATTTGTTTTGTCCCCAATCAATATTACTTCCAAGAAGGTATTTAGGAGCATTTTGAGATGAACCGATCAACTCATTAAAATGCCCTTGCGAATGAGGATAAAAGTAGAGTGATGAAAAAATGCTCCACCCCAAAAAACAAATCATGACACAACTCAATATCCGCTTATTATTATACAATACTATACCTAGCCGACTTGTTTCAATAAATAAAAATAGTAATATCGGAATGGCATATCTTAGATGATGGTTTAATTTCGTTTGTGAACTGACTAATACAAGAACGAGAATAGAGTTATACTCGAAAGTTGTGTATGAGTTGAAAAAGCAGCGGGGTTATTGGACAATGGTGAGTGAAAACAACCCCCATCATTTTACAAGGAACCCCCGCTATGAAAAAGTTTAACAGAAAGTCGGAAGTCAATCCGGTCGTCGATCAAAAATTGTCAGCAACCGGAAAAGATTTGTTTGAAAATGCAGACAGGCAGACGTTTC
>JAISQK010000312.1 GCA_031274255.1 Planctomycetaceae bacterium
TTTCCTGGCTCCAAGCCGTGCGAGTTCGGTGATCAGGTCGCTCGAACCCGTCGGAGCGATCCGAATCTCGCTTTGAAACGTCTGCTTGTCTGCATTTTCAAACAAATCTTTTCCGGTTGATGACAATTTTTGATCGACGACCGGATTGACTTCCGACTTTCTGTTAAACTTTTTCATAGCGGCGGTTCCTTGAAAAATGATGCTTTTTGTTTTCACTCGCCATTTTCCAATAACCCCGTTGCTTTTTCAACTCATACACAACTTTCGAGTATAACTCACGACGTACATTACGACGGTTACATTACGGCGGTGACCGTATGCGAGATGTTGCGAAAATTGTCCGTTCAATACGCGGGGCGACCAATCGTAATCGTACTGGACAATGCACGCTATCAACATGGCAAACTCGTGGAGGGCTTGGCAAAGGATTTGGGAATCACATTACAATTTCTTCCAAGTTATTCCCCGAATTTGAATTTAATTGAACGGTTATGGAAATTTGTCAAGAAGAAATGTCTGGACAATATTTACTACGAAACCTTCGAGGAGTTTACCTCGGGTATCAATGATTGTCTGAGCCGTATCGAAACCGATTATCAATCCGAACTCGACACTCATGCAACTCAATTTCCAAAACCTTAAAAATGATCAATTAGTGCCATTGTAAGGTATAGCATGTATCTATATATCAGTCAACACTCTCACATTTTTTACTCCTATTTCTCTCACCCTAACGGCGGCATGGGACATCCCAACATCGCGGTAATTGCACGAAGAATCTCCCCTTCCTTGAGAGTGACTTTGCCGTCCGCCGCAACACAGGTGACAAACGACTGAATCACCTTCTGCTTGACGGCGGGAGACGCACAACTCAATTGCCGGAGTGCCGCATCAAACGCCGTAGCCGTACATTCGCTTTGCGGAAGGATATTCCGTGGTTTTTTCATCAGCACGCCGAGTCCCAGTTGATATGCTTGATCAGCCTCCTCAAGAGTGTTGTGTCCGAGGTAGGCCAGATATGAGAGCACAACGGACTGCTGCGGCAAAACCGCCTGTACCGAATGATACTTGACAACCGGCGGTTTGGAAAGTCCGAAATGAATGTCAAGTTCGCGGAGAAGTTTTGCCTGAAGTGTGTACTCAAACAGATCAATGGTATGGTCGGCATTGACAAGAAAGATCACGTTTTCACGAAAGAGGCGGTAATGGTCGGCGGTTAGGGTTTTCAGCGTCGGGAACACGATTTCCAGCAGTGGAAAACGGGACGACACAGGCAGCGGCTTCAGAGCATCCATCGTTTCCCTGACAAGGCAAAACAGCGCAGGCACGGTTTTTTGCGAGAGATAATCCCATTGTACCCGACGGACTTCCGGTTCCTCTGCCGTCAGAAGGGCGTAAACAAGAGTCTGTGCCCCGTCGGTGTCATAGGCTTTTTGCCGCAAAGAATCCGGAATTTCCGCCAGCAAATCACGTGCAACCGAAAGTTTCGTCAAATCCAGTTGGCCGATACTGTCCAGCATGACCGTTGCGGTAACGGTCATGGGTTGAGAGGATAAAGCCCGGGAAAAAGCCGCCTGCCGCGGTTGCTGTTGTTCGAGATTCCGTTTGTGTTCGTAGTAATCGACAGCACGGTTCAGTGTCTGCGGAAACTTCCCGTCAAAGGACGGGTCAATGCGTTTAATCCGTTCCGCGAGCGGCGGATGGGTCGAGAACAGGTTGAACAGTTGGAACCGTATCGGTATTGAGATGAACAGATGACTTGCTTCCACGGCATGGACACTGGAAACGGCGGAACCGATGGCGGCAGTACCGATTTTCTTCAATGCCCCGGCGATTCCCTGCGGATTCCTCGTGAATTGAACGGCGGACGCGTCGGCGAGAAACTCACGCTGCCGTGAAATGGCCGCTTTAATCAGCGAACCGAAAAAGACGCCGATTGCTCCAATCACCGCCAGTCCGAGCCCGAAGAACATCATCGCCAGTCCGAGAGGAGCGGAGGAATTGCCGTTGCGGTCACGGCTGCCGCGTGAGCCTGTAAAAAGGTAGGAATACCGGAAAAGGAGCCATCCCAGCCAAGCCACGACTTGAAGTCCGAACAACACGCCAATCAGCCGGATATTCAAACGCATGTCGCCGTTGAGAATATGGCTGAACTCATGGGCAATCACGCCCTGCAATTCGTCACGATCAAGAAGCTCCATCGTTCCCTGCGTGACACCGATGACCGCTTCGTTTTCCGAAAACCCCGCCGCAAACGCATTGATGCCGCGGTCATGGTGAAGGAGATAGACCGCCGGCACCGGAACCCCTGAAGCAATGGCGGTCTCCTCCACGACATTAAGGAGTCGTTTTTCTGCGGGATCCGCCGTGTTCGGAAGAACTTTGGTACCGCCGAGCAGTTCGGCAACCGTTTTCCCGCCGCCGGAGGAAAGCTCCCGCGTTTTGAAAAGGGTGCCTCCGCCGATGACCAGAACAACGCCAAGCGTCACAAAAAACAGCAGCGGAAGATTGAAGACTCCAACAGCCGGAATCGGGGACTGAACCATGTCCGCTGATGTCTGATAATTTTCCGCGGCAACGAAAATCCCCAAAAACAAAGCGTAAACAGCCGTGATGGTCAGGACAACGGCGAGAATATAGTAAAAAACCAGCCACTTCGTTTTGCGCCGTGCCCGGTCCTGCTGAGAGAAAAAGTTCGTGGTCATGTATATGCAGAATGAGGATTGATATTATTTGATGCGATAGGCAACACACTGTGTCCATTGGCGTACCGGTGAAAACTTCCATTGTAAATAACCGCTTCTAAAGCAGCATAGCGTAAGTCGCTGATTTGTCAAGCATTGTTTTGGCTTGCCCCCATAAGATACAGTCGGCTATCAAGTTTCATGATTTTGGCAAAATTTTTTGGAGATCGGAACGACGCGGTTTTTCTTTCGTATTAAAGAGAAAGCGGTAATGGTTGCCGTGCCACTCTCCCCCCACGAAAATCCAATGACCACTCCCACTCCCTTCGCTCTGCTCGCCCAAGCCCTCCACAACGTCCACGATCCCCGCTCGAAACAAGGGGCAGTCACCCTTTCCACCCCACGCTTCTCCTCGTCCTGCTCGGTCTCCTCGCCAATATCTCCACCATCGCCCGTATTCTGAAACGCATCTCTCTCGACGAACTTCAAGCCGCCTTTGCTGAATTTTTCAACGCCGTGCTCCCATCGACTATCACGGTCGCTGCCGTGGACGGCAAAGCCGCCAGGCAGATGAAAGACGAGAACGGCGATCCGCTCTTAATGCTCAACATTTTTGCTCAAACACTCAAGGTTCATCTCGCCGGTTGGTCGGTTCATGGCGATCAAACCAACGAACCGGGCTGTTTGAAACGACATCTCGGCGAATTGTTCTCGATAGTTTCCGTGCTTGAAACTTTTGACCGGCGATGCAATTTTCGCTCAACGTTCGCTGTTATCCCCCTCAACGTTAATAAACATCTATTTTCAAGATTGGTATAAAATCAGTAGTTTGTAATTTCCCGAAGTGGTATTTCCTGTCGCAAGTTCTTTTCTGTAAAATGGTTGTATCACAAACCTCAACCTTTTTTCAGGAGTAAGCACGATGCGTCCGACAAGGAACAATTATTGACAGTCGACAGAAACAGTCAAGAGCAACTTTGCTCTTTGCGTCCAAAAACTTTTTACCGTCGAACTTCACGGTTATAAAATCACGAACAAGAC
>JAISQK010000303.1 GCA_031274255.1 Planctomycetaceae bacterium
CAGGCGGTGGATACGGTGTCGCTGCTGCGGGAAACGTGGCGTAACCCCTATGTGGAACAAGGACTTACGCCGCAGGATCAGATGCTGCTGACAGGGGCGGCGGTCGGGGCCCAGCGGACGGCCGGCTCTCCTTATATTACACCCCGCGATATGGCACGTCTGACCGCGGGGATGGGGAGCGGTTATGCCGCCGGACTGGTCGCCGGAAAAGTCCTCGGAACCCTGACGGGAATGCCGCAGGAGGCCCAAAACGCCCTGATAAAAGGGGGAGTCTACGCAGGGGTGATAAAGTCCGTCCTCCCCATGATCTATGGTTTCTGAAAACTTGTACGATTGTTTTCTGATTGTCGTTACAAGGTTTTGTTCTGCTTGACATGTGTTTGTTTACTCAAACATCACTCTGTTTTTCCTCTTTTTCCCGCAACAGGATGAGAGGATTCTTTTTTGTGGCTTTGACGGAGCGAATATTTTCCATCCGGAGCAATTGGAAACGGGGAGTTCTGTCGGCTATGTTAGGGGCCGTGTGAGCCGAAACCGGCTTATACGGCGGTTGTGTGTTAATGTAAACTGTTTTGAAACAAGGAATTATGAAAAATGACAAAGAACGAATTGATCGCAATTACTGAAAATGAAGCAGGGGAACCTGCCGTTTCCGAGCGGGAGCTTTATGAGTTTCTAGAAGTGGAAACACCGTATTTGAAATGGTTCCAACGTATGTGTGAGTACGGGTTTACGGAAGGAAAAGATTATCAGGTATTGGTTCCCCAAATTTGTTTAACCAATAATCCTCGGAATCCTGTCACGAAACGAACTGACCATGCTATTTCTCTTGGTATTTCGTACCGATAGCATTTATATCTGCAATACGAAAAACAATACAGTTTACCCCCCCAGTTTGACATTTCGGACACAAATTTAACTTTTTCATGATTCTTTCTCCTGTTTTTAGGAAAATGTTTAACGAAAATCTGACACAGATTGACACAAATCAATCCAATAAACGTTATTTTATATGCGACAGTTCCAAAAGTCAAGCGGGATTGTCGCTTTTTCAAGAATTTCTTCTGAAATTTCCGCCGTTTCGAAGTGGTGGTGACAGAAGAAAAGAGGAAATTCTATAAAAAACGAAACTTACCGGGAACATTCCATTTCCTACCGGCAAGATTTTGCATGGTTTCGCAAAATCCTTGTGATTCTTTATCGGACTTACATTCCGTACTCTTTGATTTTTCGGTAGAGTGTCCGTTCACCAATGTTCAGCTTTTTGGCCGCTTCTTCCCGATTGCCGCCGGTCGCCTGAAGCGTTTCTGTAATGAAGAGTCTTTCAATCTCTTCCAGCGTCTGGCCGACAAGCGTCCGCAGAGAGGCTTCTCCTTCCGCTATGTCATCATTTCCTGTTGTGCCGCTCTCCGGAATGAATTCTTCCGGCAGATCATCGACATCCAGCAATTGGTCTATATCCACCACAACCATACTTTCCGCGGCGTTCCGCAACTGCCGGACATTCCCCGGCCAGTCAAACCGCAAAAGGCAACGTCTTGCCGCTTGCGACACACCGTTGATTGTCTTGCCATATTTTTTCGCGAATGTCTTGATAAAATGATCCAGCAAAATCGGAATGTCCGCACTTCGTTCCCTCAGTGACGGTAATCGTAGCGTCACCACTTTCAACCGATGATACAAGTCCTGCCGGAATGCTTTTGATTCCACCGCCTCTTCGAGATTACGGTTTGTTGCCGACAAAAGCCGAACATTCACTTTAATCGTTTCGTTGGAGCCGACCCGTGTGATTTCACCATTTTCGAGTACCCGCAGCAGTTTGATCTGTGTCGCCATCGGCATGTCGCCCACTTCGTCAAGGAAAAGGGTACCTCCGTTGGCGTATTCAAACTTGCCGACACGATCCGCACTGGCATCGGTGAAGGCCCCCTTGATGTGTCCGAAAAGTTCGCTCTCAAGGATGTTCTCACTCAGTGCCGCACAATTCAGTGCCACAAAAGGCCGGTTTTTACGAGAGGAATTCTGATGAATTGATTGTGCGAAGAGTTCCTTGCCGGTACCTGTTTCGCCTTGAATCAGTACGGTTGCATCGGTCGGCGCGATCCGCTTGAGACGCTCAATGACTTGAAGCATCGCCGGACTGTTACCGATGACACCGTTAAAACCGAACTTTTCGTCAAGCCGTTGCCGGAGTTCCAGATTCAACCGCCGGATTCGCGAACTTTCACCCGCTTTTTCCGCTATCGTGCGAAGCTGTTTCAAGTCGAGCGGCTTTTGCAGATAGTTGAACGCTCCCTGACGCATTGCTTCGACCGCAATTTCAATCGACCCGTGTGCCGTCATCACAATAACTTCTGTTTCCTCAGAGAACTGCTTTGCCTCTTTGAGGATTTCGAGTCCGCTGTTTTCGCGTTCGAGCTTCAGATCGGTCACGATGACATCGTAATACTTTTTATGAATCGCCGCTTTGGCCTCTTTTTCACTGAGAACAGTTGCACATTCGGCACCGATTTTTTCGAGACTTGCCGCCACCACTTCCGCGTGCGACTCCTCATCATCCACCACCAAAATTTGAAACGGCGGCTCCAACATCTCATTTTCCGTCATCATTCACAATTCCAATATACCGGCAAGATTTCACTGAAACTCATATTATTATACCACACACACACAACCAATCAGGGAGTCCCTTTTACAATGTCCGTGACTGTTTTATGCCACAATAAGATATTACTGCATGTGTAAGTTTCCACAATATGGGGTTTTCTTGTTTCGGCACAAGTTCAATCACTTGATTGCACAGAAAATGCTGTTATCCTGCAGGAATTGTGAGAGTTTTCAAGAGACATGAGGCTTTATGACAGCGGTTTCCCGGCATTGGCGCCAGGAGAGACACGTGCTGCTATCTTTCCCTTTTGAGAAGTTTTTCAACGGTACCGCGAAGTTCGGCAGGTAGTTTCCGGTCACTGTGCGGCGTGATGTCATCAAGTTCCGCGGCACGTTTCGCCGCCGCCTGAGCGGACGAATCATCTCCCGAAAGCAGAGACGCCTGAGCCAGTTTCGCATGTCCGAAAGAACCGTTGGGATAAAGTTGAGTGACCGCCTGATAATGTTTCACCGCCTCATGAAGCGTCTCCTTTTGACCGGTCTGGAGATAATTTTCCAGGAAAATGTCGCCGAGTGACCCGCGAATCGCCGCCGAACAAGGGGACGTGTCAACCGTTTTTTGAACCGCCAGTTCAATCTTCGGTGTCCATACGGCTTTATCCTGACGGTATTGCCGCTCAACAAGGTAATACCCGCACAAATCAAGCCACGCCTGTGTCAACCAGGGATCAATCCGAACAATCTCTTCGAGCCGGCTGATGTTCGTATTAATCGGTCGGGATGCAGCGGTGAACTGAAAATCCCGATACAGGCGTTGCGCTTCACTGTTGGGTTTGTAGGAGACATTATATGCAAGAAAACTCAGTAAACCAAAGAACACCGCCATCGTCCGCAGCAATCTTTTCTGATGTTCGGATGTTACCTTCTCCGGAGACATGGAATGATTCAGCGTCACGGCAAGCAAAAACCAAAGCGTCAGCGAAACATGCGGATAACTGATTCCGCCGGCGGCGAGCAGATTGATCAGCAGTGCGGCCAAAGCAATTTTGAGGACACCGGAAGTCAATGTCACGTTTGATACCCGAAAAAACGGCAGGCAAATCCCTGTTCCCATCAAAAAACCGACCGTTCCGATCAGAAAATGCGGCGGCAAAATTTCCGCGTAACAGGAGAGCGACTCCATAAAAGCCGCGAAGAGTCCGAAAAGCCCGCCGGCAAAATAGGGAACATCATCGGAAAAAGTCCGTGTTTCCTGCGGGAGACCGGAATCCTCTTTCCGCCGTGTTTTTGCAGAAAAAACATTCACAAGCAGAATCAGGAACAGCAACAGAGCAGGCAATCCGGTATTGGATGCGATTTCCATGAGAAAATTATGCGGGTCGGCGATGGTTTCACTCGCTTCAGGCAACTTATAGCGTGTGTAGATTTGCTGGTAATTTCCGGCACCGCATCCCCAGAACGGACGCTCGGCAATCATCGACAATGTTGACTCCCAATACTGAAGCCGGTAACCGAACGATTTTACGGCTCCCGTGACAAGACCTCCTTTGGAAACCGCCGCCGCGAGTCCGAATATCAGCAGAATCAGCACAACGGGTAAAGAAATCAGTATTTTTTGGAGCGAGAGCTTTTGACGGAGAAACGGAAATACCAGCACCAACATCACACCGGACAACATTGCAATCCAACCGGATCGGCTTCGTGTCAGAAAAAGGCAGCCCAGGATCGGAAGGAGAGACATTCCCAAAAGGAGGAACGGAGTACGGCGGACATTTCCACGGAAGGATGTCAGCAAAAGGCCGAAAATCACGATTCCCCAGGGAACAAGGACACCGGCAAGCGAGTTCGTCAGACTGTATGTTCCGATCGGTTCCATGCCTTTCAAACGGTCCTCGAAAAGTTTACGGTCTTGCGGCGTGGTGATTCCGTTGCTTTGAAGAACCGGCTCCGAATCGGCAAAGTATTCCGCCTGATTTTTGGGGAACTCATAAAAATACTGATATGCGGAAACCGCTGTTTCGCCGAGTACCAAACCGGTCAACACCAGTATCATGCCGAAAATTCGCTTGTCTGAACAAAGGAATGTCCGAAACGCGAAATACATTCCGAGAAACCCTCCCCATTGCGTCAGCATTGTGAGACTCTGCCGAAAACTTCCCTGATGAAAAAGAGTGTTCACACCAAAGGAAAGAAAAAAACAGAGAAAAAACAACACGGCGGCGGTGTCGAACCATTTCCAACGAAAGAAGGGCGGCTCTTGACGCATGGAAACAAGACAGAGCGAAACACCTGCGAAAAACAACCAAAAGAGACTGACGATCTGATGATCGCCGTAGACATGGTTGGCGTCACCGTTGAGAAAAAGCGTCATGGCGGAAAGTGCTGCCAGAAGGAACGCACGGAGTCCTTCGTAGGAATATTTCCCAGCGTCAGAGATTGACAGCGGCGTTTCTTTTTTGATATTGGAGGCGGCTTTTTTCATCTTGTTACTTCAAACATCTCTTGATCAATCCTTCAAACCAAGATATTGTAAAATCAAAAGAGAAATGCTCAATGCCCATACCGCTTTTTCCGAAACGGATAATTAGGACGTATGTTTTTGTCTTGTGCCGGAATAAGTTTTTCACTGAATTTTTTCCGCCGAGTCTTCTTCAGGAACATCCTCTTGCGCGGCTTTGGATTCCGGTGTCATTTCGATTTCCGGCATCTCATTAAGGAGCTGTTCCACATCAAGATCGGACGGCTTTGCCTTTTCTTCCGTGTCCCCCTCATTTTCCGTGTCAATCTTCGTCTCATCCGGTTCGTCGCCGTTTTCTGGATCACCGATTTTGTCCAAGTCCAGAATGTCGATTTCCGGCATCTCCGTCAATTCCGGTTTTTCCTCTTTCACAGGAATCTCACCTCGGTCGCAAAGGAGGTACGCCCCCCAGAAAAACGGGTGATTTGCTTTGATGGGAGACTTCTTCTCTTCCGGTGTTGAAACCTTGACCCGCGGTTCTTCGTCGAAATTCACCGTTTGACCGGCAATCCGGAACACCGTTTTCCGCCATGCCAGACTCGTCGGATACTTCGGCAGATTTCGGAGGAACTCTGTCGAGAAATCGTAAGCGGTCCGCCCGCCGGTCCGCCAGCGGCTGAGCAAAACCGTATCCGCGCCGCACGATTGCAGAGCGGTCAGGGCGAAGAAAATTTCGTCACCGTTGCATCCTTTTTTGAAAGCGTCCTCGGCAAATGTATGAAATCCCGGAAAAACCAGCACCCCCGGACATCCCCATGGAAGCGAAAGCCAGCTTCCAAGTGCCGCGTCAGCGGAAAATGGTTTTAGTGCGGGAATCGGAGTCCAGTCATACGGTCCGGCTTTTGTCGCGGAAATCTCGTCAAGTACGAGTAAATGCCGCATTCCTTTGGCCATCAGCGGCGGCGGCACGAGAATCTGATCCATCCGCAGTGAGGAAAGATTCTGAAAATCTCCCTTCATTCGCTCAAACGCTTCCCCGGCAAAATCCGTTTTGACCCCCGGCATCATTTTTCCGAGAAACACGGTGGTTTCGGCACCGAGGTGTCCGGTCGTTTTTGCCGGAAGTGCCAGTGCCGCTGTCGGAGCGTAACGGAGTGTCGGCTCCTCTTTGTTCGGACCGATGATCCCGATGAGCGGACGCAACTGTCCGGGCTTGACTTCCACTTGAAGCGTCTCAAACGGCAAATACCAGAGAAAACCGTCCGGCACGATCACGAGTTCCTTGTAATCGGTCTGACGTTCTCCGGCGAGAATTTCAGTAAAAATCTGCTGAGCGGGCTTTTTCCAATCATTCTTGGTGAGGTCTTTGGGTGATTGCGAGCGGTTGGCGTCGAGCAGTCCGAGCGACCGGAGATAGGCCGCGGTATGATCCCGAAGCCGTCCCGGATTTGGAATCCGCCAGAAGTCGAACTGCTCCTTACCGATCAGGAAACCGTAATACTCTCCGTTCGACTCGAAAAACATCAGCACAACAGTGCCGTCCGGCAGTTCCTCGCGGAATTGCCGGAATGTCTTGAACGGCGGAAAAATGTTCGGCGAACGGATACGGCTCATGGCGATCCTCCGTAACAGTCCCTCCTGTGTCTGTGTGACCTGTTTCCATTCCGCCGCGGCCGCTTTGAGGTCTTTGATTTCCTGGTTTCCTGTCGGTGTGAACGAGAGGGACGTGAATTTTCTTCGCAACTCACGGGACTTCTCGGACAGTTCTTTGAATCCCGGAATTTCCACGAACATTTCCGACCGGTCAAGTTTAAACTCCTGAGGGATGAACCGGTCTTCCGCTTCAAGAAGCAGCCGCAGGGAAATCAACCGGCTTCCGAACGGCAATGTTGACTGAAAACGGTGACGCCGGGTCAGTTCGGCGATTTCAAACGCTTTTTCCGCGTCTTCCCGGTCGATGGCGAGAAAGAACCACCGCTCGAAGGAATCGGAATGCGGCGTCGAAACCACGGTCAGAGCCTCCAATGGATTCATACTCCAGTCCTGCGCCGTGGGGTCACGCAGAAGATACCCGTAAAGTTCCATCGCAGTCCGCGGCGTGAGCGGTCCATTGGTGGTGATTTGCCCGCTCCTGTACAACTCCTCAAGGATTTTAATCTGATTGATCCAAAGGGAACTGTATTTCGTGTTGTTCATCGCCGCGAGAAGTTTTACGTCCCCTTCGTCAATTTTCCCCATAGCGTAACTGTGAATGGCACTCAGATAATTCCAGAAGCCGCTCAAGCGTCCGCTGCGCAGCGCACGGCGGTTTGATGCGTTCCACGCCTGTATCAAAAACTGGTTCATCCGCGGATAATCCTGAAGAATCAACAGATCGTCCGCAATGAGCATGTTCAGCGAAAAACGGAGAAAGGTGAATTTTTCCCTGTCCGCCCATTCCAGTGCCGGAATCAGAATCGGACATGGTTTACGGCTGTCAATCATTTTTTGCGCCATGGCCAGATTTCGGAACGCTTCTTCCAGAACGATGCTGTTGCCGTAATAGTACGCGGCAATGGTGGCTTCATAGAACCGGTCGTAGGCGGCTTTGAAGTCTCCGGCACGAACCGCGATCTGCCCCAGTGCCAGAAATCCTGTCGCGGTAAGCGGATGATCGGTCGTCCCCATGATAAGGAGACTGCGGTCAAGAAGCGGATGAGCTTCATCGTCTTTTCCCTGAACCGCAAGTGCCAAACCGTAACAAAGGTCAATCCATGCTCCTGACCAGTGGTTCGGCTGGTAAGGACGCTGCTGAAAAATGTCCACCAAGGCGTCGTTCAGTTTGTCGTGTTTTCCGAGCGGACCGAGAATTTCTCCGCGGCGGCGGATCGCCAGTGCCATCGCCTCGACCAGTTCCACCGCGTAAACGGTGTGATATTCCGTTCTCACACCAATTCCCGCTTCGGTTTGCCCCGACGCCGTGACTCCTGTTCCGAGAAATTCAAACTGGAGTTCGATTTTGAACGACCTGGGAAAACGCACCATCGGATTATTCCTGGCACTTGACCCCCACGGTGTCGGACCTCGCGGGACATCACTGATTCCTCCTCCGGCGGTCTTGTCAAAATCGACAAACTTGAGCCAGTCATTAAACGTGATATAGTACCGCATGGCACTGTCATAATTCTCGAACGCTGCGGCGTAATTTCCCATTTGGAAATAGCACTCACCGATCATCGTATAATAGCAAATCACGTCAATCCAGCTTTTTTGCCCGAATTTGACGGACCCCCGGAGTTCCCGCTGATAGATGTCAAGAGCTTCTTCAAAATTGCCGTCGTCGAAAACACGGATGGCCGCGCGGTATTGATCGCTCGGCACCGCTCCGATCCGCAGTGTCGCCTGACCGGACAGAGATGCCGGAATCAGAAAAAATCCTGAAAACAACACCATCCATAAAGTGTGACCTCTCCCTGACCGTAACATGTTTCTCCTCATCATATCCATAACCGCTATTGATAAATACAAAAGACTCATATCTCAATTATACCGGATTCCTCCGAAAATCTCCACAAAATTTCAGATTCCGTCAGAAAGCCGCCAAATTTTGAAAAAAGAATTCGTTTTCGAATATTTTCTTTGAATAACCCTCAAGTACGCCTCACGAGCGAACCGATACCGTTTTTAACAGTAATCACGGATGTGATTATTTTACTGTCTGTAAGAAAAATGTTGTTCGATTCGCATTTGTTGGTTTCGGGGAAAATCCGGTTTGAATGAATTTCGTTTGCAAAATACCGGTCACAAGGAGATGTTAGGATGAATCAAAATAACTATACCACACGCATTGCCGCCATTGCACTATTGGTGAGTGTCCTGTTCGGCTCGTTTTGTTCCATCGGATGTCAGACGAATATCAATGGCCAAACATTACCGGACGGCCATTATTTGGATGACGACCTGTATTATCAGACGCACGGACCGGAATTTCCGTTCTCCCGTGAGGCAGCGTTCCAGGAAAAACAAAAAGCCGAACGCGCGGAGCAAATCCAGCAGAATCAGCAAAACGCTTACTAATGTTTCGACCGTTTGATTTTTGCAGGATATTCCAATGGATCATCTGAATCTTTCCGCCGCCGCACAGAATTGGGTGAATCTCGTTTTTCTCTGGATCGGGTTTGGGACGGTTGTCGGGTTGGTCGTCCGCGGACTTGTTCCCGGGAAAGAGCCGAGCGGGCCTGTCAGTACGCTTTTGATTGGCATCACAGGAAGTTGTATCGGACCGCTCGTTGTGACGCTTCTTTGGCCGATGGAGTCGTTTAACCCGATCAGTCCGGTCGGGTTTGCGGCGTCGCTGATTTGTGCCTTTCTTTGCCTGATCTTTTACCGAATGGGTATCCTTTTATTGAAACGGCGGTATCATCAAGGGATGGACAGATAAACTCCCTCAATTGATTAAAATACGTCTTTTTCAATGTTTGATTACACACTCTTGAATCAGGATATTGCGACACAAGCCCGCCGCGGACGATTCACTACGCCGCATGGTACGGTGGAGCTTCCCGCTTTTATGCCTGTCGGTACGCTCGGAACAGTGAAAGGTGTCGAGATTTCCGCACTGAGAGAAACCGGAAGTCAGATGATTCTCGGCAACACTTATCATTTGTCGTTGCGCCCCGGGGAAACGGTCGTTCGCGATCTCGGCGGTTTGCATCCATTCACCGGTTGGGACGGTCCCATTTTGACCGACAGCGGCGGTTTCCAAATATTCAGTTTGGCAAAAATACGCAAGATCACGGAAGAGAAAGCGGTTTTTCAGTCGCACATTGACGGCCGCCGGATTGAACTTTCGCCGGAACGTGCCGTCGAAATCCAGGAAACGCTCGGCAGTGACATCGCGATGGTGCTTGACCATGTTGTCGGTCTTCCGAATGAGCGGAAAGTCATTGCCGAAGCGATGCAGCGGTCGGTACGTTGGGCAAAACGATGTCAAAATGCGGCAAACAGACAAAATCAGGCACTGTTTGCCATTGTTCAGGGAGGTTTGGAAAAAGACCTGCGCCGCGAATGTGCCGAATCTCTTGCGGAGCTGAATTTTCCCGGCTATGCCATTGGGGGCTTGAGTGTCGGGGAACCGCCGGAACAGATGTATGAAATGATTGAAGCGACTGTTCCATGGCTTCCGTCCGATAAGCCGCGGTATTTGATGGGGGTCGGACGCCCGCAGGACATTCTCGAAGGGATCAAACGCGGGATTGACCTTTTCGATTGCGTCATGCCGAGCCGCAACGGACGCAATGCGATGGCGTTTACGGTTTCCGGTCCGATGAAGCTTCGCAACGCCAAATATGAACGTGATTTACGTCCGCTGGAGGAAGGATGCCCCTGTCCGGCGTGCCGTCGGAGCCGGGGGTACATCCGGCATCTTTTCATGGCGGGCGAGATGCTGGGACCGATTCTTTTAACGCTTCACAACATCACATTTTATCAACGGCTTATGCGGCAGGCACGCGAGGCCGTCGAACAAAACCGTTATGCCGAATTTTTCGA
>JAISQK010000001.1 GCA_031274255.1 Planctomycetaceae bacterium
ACAAAAAAGGTGGCTTGCACATGATGTTTTTCAAAAATACCGAGTAACCGTTCCGTGTTTGCGACAGACCGCGACTCATAGTTCGGCCAATCGTTTTTGGAAATAATTCTTCCAAAAGCCGCAACCTGATAATAATCCTCCACATCCACCGTCAGAGCGTTGGTCATTTTTGCATTCATGATTTATTCCCGACTGCGTTTTTTCATAGGCCAAGCCCGCTACTGCGGCGCAGCGTAAACCGTATGTGCAGCAGGGGCGTATTCAATACCAATGATTTTTGTCCCCTGATTTAATTCATACGAGTGAAAAACTGACACTGGTTCCTTGAAAAAAACAGTTTACATCCTGTGTTTCAAAACGAATTACCTGAAAGTCAGGGTCATTGACTCCACCTTCATATTCCGTTACGGTTGCCTTTTCCCAGGCTTGTATACGGATTTTTTCATCAGTCTCAACGTAGGCTTTTCCCAACAACATCACCCCTTCTACCCGTTGCACATCATATGCATAGATAGTAGTAACCGGATCTTCCTGAATCTGCTTTATACGGTTTGACGTTGAATCCGTATTGAACCACATTACCTGTATTCCGGTCCGTAAAATTGGCCACATTGCTTTTGCCTGGGGCCGTCCTTGAGCAATATTGATGAAAACAATTGATTTTGTCTCACTGAGTATCTTTTCGATAATTTCCCTCCCTTGCTTGAGAGAATCCTCTTGAGTCTGCATTTTCACCCACTTCCCTTTTATCCATTTTCTGACTTCCTCATTCATTGTTCTTGCTTAGCCTCCATATAAATTTAAATATTTATTTTAGTATATATTAACTATTTAGCCTTGTAAATGTTTTTCATTATATTTTCAAAAAATTTAGCCCAAATTGCACATAATGTTCCGGCTGTATTGCGACGTTGGTATTGTTATATTTTAAAATAATGTTCTAATTTATTTCCTTTTGTGTTTAATGACATATATTCCTCTTCTAATCTTTTAATTTCATCTTTTGCAACGATTGTATGTTTTGCCATTGCGTATTCCGCTATTTTTGTCCTCATGATTATTTGCCATATTCTCCTTATCAGACACACCGGCAGATAGTAAAAATATAATTTTTTAGGCGTTATTTTAACATGATTGTCTTTTAATATTTGAAAACATTCCCGTGTGGCTAAAACCATATTCTTCAAGGTCTCATTTGATTTTGAAAGTTCATAATTGTCTGAATTGTAACGATACAATGCTTTTGCAATAGGCAAAATGACCGCCACATGAGTCTTTTGCCACCAGTCCATGTTTTTACTGACACTTGGCGAAAAGCCGCTTTTTTTGAATAATTTTATTAATCCCTTTAATCTTTGTGAATACTGCCCATTTAATTCTCCGAATGTTGTGGATTGAAACAGTTTATTGATCCCTGTTCCTATAAAATAATGGACAACACCGTTTTTATTTTCCCCTCCGGCAGCAGGAAAGCCAATCAGCATACGTTCATAACCGATACAATCAATCCAATGATCATAACCCAGGGGATTATTGACAACAAAGACAATGTTCTTGGATTTGTTTTTTTGAATGACAGGCAAAACACCGTCGATTTGAGTTTTTTGAACCGTTATAATAATATATTCATAGATGTCCTCTTCTTCTAATACGTTAATGACAGGCACTTTTACATTGAGCAATTCATTTGTCAGTGAATTTTTTAGTATCACTCCGTTTTTTTGTATTTCATCGTATCTGTTTCCTCCTGGCGAGTACCGTAACATCATGTCCGCTATCGGCAATTTTTCCCGCAAAAATGCTTCCGATAACACCCGCACCATAAATTAATATTCTCATAACATAATCTACTGATTATTTATGCCCCGTTTTGCCTTCCGTTCCGGCTGTTGACAATGTTTTGGCGGAGAGACAAGTTCTATTTTGGTAACGCTCCGGATTTGAGGGACAAGACCGCTACATTTTTGAACCGAGAACCATTTCCAGATAACTGATGCGGATATTTTCCTCCAGATGGAGTGTCGCGGCAAGCTCCCAAAGTGATGTTTTTGCCGCATCAAGAGACGCTTCCTCCGCTATCGTTTCGAGTTCGGCAAAAGAACCTTGAACAGGAAGTGTGTCCAGTGTGATTTCAAAGGAACGATTACGAAAATCAAAATGAGCCGTCCGCCGTATTTTGGTGACAATTCCGGCGTGAATGAACCCCAAAGACAAGAGCAAGTTTTCCCATTTTGTGTAATTCTCTTCATCACAGTGGAGCGGAAGTTCAATTTCCTGCCGCGTTTTGGTCAGGGAATCAATCTTTGGCCCCTTATAAGTGATGAAATACTCTCCGGCACGGTGTCGGATCCGCAAACCTTCATCCGTCACCGCAAAGTCCCGCGACGGATGCTGATAAAACACGTCCCGTTCTTCAACCGGCGGTCCGAATATCATTCCGTGTGCCGTACAGACATTCAAAAAACCGTCCGTATTTTCGATGCGAAACTTCATCTCAACCTCAAAAGACATCAAACATCTCCCTTGATCATAATGTCAGTACAGCCGAAACGAACCGAAACGGAGGATTTTATCTATCTGTAATAACGGTGTGATCTCTTTTACATTACCAACCGCTTTGTTGACTCACTTTGGAACGGTCCGGGACACGGGTTGCCGGTTCGCTGACGGTAATCTTCACCGGCGACTCCTTCGGCAACAGATTTTGCTCCTGAAGTTTTTTGCGGAAAGAGAGAATCTTTTCAATTTTAACATCGGAGAGTTCGTGTCCCGGCTGGGTCGGCATTCCTTCCCAAAGCACGGCACCATAAACCGGTTCGAGGATCACCGTATGAGGAATCCCGAACACTCCGAGTTTGTTCGCGAACCGGCGGCCTGTATCGACGGCAAGATGGAACTTGATGTCGCTCAGTTTCAGCGGCTCCGACATCTTTTTGAGAGCATCTTCATCGGTTTCGCAAATGCCGATCACGATCAGATCATCGCCATACTTTTCATGCAGAAAGTTGAGATACGGCAAGGAACGGCGGCACGGCGGACACCAGGTCGCCCAAACTTCAACAAGCACGAATTTTCCGGTAAGGTCTTTCGGCGGATCGGTGATCCACTTTTCCACCTCGATTTCCGGGATTTCCTGAGATTTCCACGAATCCGCCCAAAGCATCTTCGGACGCTGAAACGCCGGATGGGACGGTGTCAGACCGACACTTTCAATCAACCACGGCGTTTTTACCGGATCAATGTTTTTCAGAGCGTTGGCGTCAATGGTCACCGGCTTTTCCGCCGCGTCAATGGTCGGCTTTTTCGACGGATCGGTCACCATCGGACCAACATCTTCCTGAGCAAAGATCGGCACCGCAACAAGCAAACCGGTCAGAAACAACACAGTCAATTTCCATTTTTTCATATCTGCCTCACATTCGTTTGATGAACCCGAGGTCCAGAGCAAAGACCCAGACCATCAGGGCAAGGATTAAAAAGAGTCCGAGATAACTGAGAATGATTTGAACATTTTCATTCGGCGGTTTGCGGAAGATCGCTTCGTAAAGCAGAAACACCACATGTCCGCCGTCGAGTACCGGAATCGGGAGAATGTTGATCACCGCGAGATTCGCTCCGAGCATGCAGAGCAAAATCAACAGCGTTCCCATACCGTTGGCGGCAGCATCGTAGGCCGCCGTGACGATCAGGAGAGGACCCCCCATCCCTTTGGCGGAGACGCGGCTTGTCCCGGTCGCCTGACCGACCGTCATATTACGGAGAAAATGATACACCATCAAGAGGTAACGAGTCGTGTCCCTGCCTCCCATCGACACCGCTTCGCGGAATGATTCCGCCTTGTTTTTGAACGTCACCGATCGAAAACGGAAACCGCGGTCCGAATGATACCCGTCTCCGGCCTCGGTAATCCGGGACTCATAAACTTCCGGTTTGCCGGAGGTCTCCAATGTCACTTCCGTACCCGCCGGATAACACTGAAGCAAATCATGGACAAGAATCGGCAACGGCTCCATCGTGTCATCATTTGTGATTTCAAGTCCGTTTTTTGTTTCCTTACCGGATGTTTTCCCCCGGAGTTCTTCGGGAACTTCCCCCTTAAAAATAACCTTCTTAATCACCCCTCCCTTGTTTTCCTCCTTTGATGAAGCGGCTTCATCAAACACGACTTCCGGCAATGCCGTGTAGGAAATGCCGAATGCCGGTACCGCAATGTTTTCACCGGTAAGAGTGTAATACATTGATTCCGCGGTACGTTGCGCGACAGGAACCGTGAGCGTGATTTCCTCATGACCGCGAAGCACGGTGACTTCAAAGGAGTCCGTACCGTTTGCAGCCTGCTGATCAATCCAACCGGGAAGATGCAGAGGGTCAAGCGTTTGACCGTTCACTCGCTGTATCACGTCACCGATCTGAAAACCACCTTCTTTGCGAAGCGACATCGTCGGCCCCATTTTGAACCGGTAACCGGCTGTCCGCCAACGAACCGGCTGAAGCGTGACGTCAACCGGTTTGCCGTCGGCTTCGTCGAGATTCAGAAAAGTGTACGTCAGCGGTTTGTCAAAGTACTTGTTTTCCAAGGTTCGGATTTGTTCATAGGACGTGATTTTCTCTCCGTTAATGGCAATCAGTGTTTCGTTTCCTTTAAGCTTTTCGATGTCCGGATTCTTTGCCGCAAAAGGAGAGTAGAAATTTTCAGGCAGAAGCTTCGGCGTATTGGCACTGAAAATTCCGACCGTTGCAACGAGAGCATGTTTCTGCATTTTCGGCGTTAAGGTGACCGTGATCGGCGATTCCGCTCCGGGACGCTCAATCTGCATTTCCATTGTTTCCTTCGATGAGCCGAGAATGGCGGTGTTGATGTCGATGAAAAGTTTCACCGGTTTGCCGTCAATGGCGGTGACTTTGTCCCCCGGAAGCAAACCGGCCTCCCAAGCGGAACCGCCCGGCACCGTTCCGCCGACGACACTCGGCAAAGCGTCCATACCGAACATGTACGCCCCGATTCCGCAAAGGAACGCGAAGATCACATTCATCACGACGCCGGCCACAATGATCGCCATCCGTTGCGGCACACTCTTGGAAAGATAACTGTCCGGAGCGTAGAGCGACTTTTCCAGCTTCTCCAGTTCCTCCTGCGGCAGCACCGGAGCGGAACTTTTTTCTGTAATCTTTTTCTCAGCGGCATTTTGTTCCGCAATATCTCCTTCCGCATTTTCTTCCGCCGCCGGTTGGGATTGGGCAAATTTGGCACGCTCAATTTCCGCCTTGATTGCACCGGGATTATCCTCCTGTCCCAGCATTTTGACGTAACCTCCAAGCGGCAAAACACCGAGACCATATTCGGTATCGCCCCATTTGAAACGTAAAAAATGCCAACCGTATAGGTCGAACCAGATGTAAAACTTGTCACAACGGACCCCGCACATTCGGGCGACGATGAAATGCCCAAACTCATGCACGATAATCAGCAAATTGATGCCGATCAGCACAAGAAGAATATTCCAGATGATGGTGAGTATTGACAGAACAGAAATACTGGATGCCGCCCAGATTACCGGGAAATCCATTTTTTAGTCTCCTCACGTCCCCAACGGTCTGCCGCCCAAAGCTGCTCCGGCGTCGGAGTGTGTTCGTAGTTATGTTGTTCCAAAATTGATTGACAAACGGTTGTAATTTGATGGAAAGGAAGCTGATGATTCAAAAAAGCCTCCACAGCGGTCTCATTCGCCGCATTCAGGATCGCTCCCGCAGTTCCGCCGATTCTTGCGACTTCCAACCCGAGGGAAATCGCAGGAAAACGCTCCGCATCCGGCGGAAAAAACTCCAGCCGTAACATCTCTTCCCAATGGATTTTACGTGCCGGAGACGGAAAACGGTTCGGGTAATCCAGCGCCCATTGAATCGGAAGACGCATATCAGGCGGACTCAACTGCGCCAACACCGCCCCATCGACAAACTCCACCATCGAATGTACGACGGATTGCGGATGCAACATGACATTGATTTTTGCCGCAGGGATATCAAAGAGCCAACGAGCTTCAATGATTTCCAACGCTTTATTCATCAGTGTCGCGGAATCAATGGTGATTTTTTGTCCCATATTCCATGTCGGATGCGCGAGAGCCTGTTCCACCGTGACATTTTTCAGTTGTTCCTTGGAAAAACACCGAAACGGACCGCCGCTGGCGGTCAAAATCAACCGTTCCACTTCGTGCCGTTCTCCCGACATCATCGACTGCCAGACCGCACTGTGTTCGCTGTCGACGGGAATGATCCTGCCGCCGGTGCGTTCTGCGATTTTTGTAACAATCGAACCGCCGACGACAAGACTCTCTTTATTCGCCAACGCGACAGTTTTCCCTAATTCTAACGCACAAATGGTACTCTGCAACCCTGCACTTCCCACAATCGCCGAAAGAAGAATGTCCCAGTCTGTTTGTTCGAGAGCCTGACAGAGCGAATCGGAACCGTACAAAACTCTGACATCCGTCCGATTCCACCGCGGCTCCGTGTTGCCGGTGACGACAACCGTTTCAGGATGAAAACGATTGATCTGCTCCTCAAGAAGTGCAAGATTCTTGTGCGCGGAAAGCAAAACCACCTTGTAACGGTTTTCAGAATAA
Organism: Planctomycetaceae bacterium; assembly: GCA_031274255.1. Taxonomy (GTDB): domain Bacteria; phylum Planctomycetota; class Planctomycetia; order Pirellulales; family Thermoguttaceae; genus WRMR01. The sequence continues at coordinate 6,624 of JAISQK010000001.1, forward strand.
GCCGCCACCTCCAGCGTATTACGACCGATACTCCCGGTTGATCCGAGAACCGCAAGCCGTTTGGGAATGTTGTGTGCCGTTAAGTTGTTTCTGTCGATTGAGTTACGCAAATTTCACCGGAAAAATCAGGAATAAAAAACAGCTGTTTCACTTTAATTATCCAGGATTTTCGCCTGTCATGCAATATCCTTAGGAATTTGTCTCGAAATTTTCAAGGGAATGGTTTTCCATCATTTAAGCATTCTTTTGCCAACGTAGCATAATTGGATCGCAGTCTTGCCATTATTGAGAGTCTATCGGTAAAGGCGACTCAAACCAGGGCGACCGTGGATTTGATGCGGGAAAAGAATCAGAGAGTGGTGATGTATTTATATACCTTACAACGTCATTAACTGACTCTTTTTAAGGTTTTGAAAATTGAGCTTCATGAGTGTGGCAAGTTCGGATTGATAATCAATTTCGACACGGCTCAGGCAATCATTGATACCGAAGTGAACTCATCGAAGGTTTCGTAGTAAATATTGTCCAGACATTTCTTCTTGACCAATTTCCATAACCGTTCCATCCAATTCAAATTCGGGGAATAATTCGGAAGAAACTGTAACGTGATTCCCAAGTCCTTCGCCAAACCCTCCACGAGTTTGTAATGTTGATAACGTGTATTGTCCGGTACGATTACGATTGGTTGCCCAGAGCTATTGTCAATAGTTGTGTATGAAAGTATTTGAAAAAGGTTTGGATTTTTGAAAAATGTTGAAGCGTTTTCGATGTTCAATTTTCTTTTAAGGGAATCCAAGGCGTCTTCCGTTACGCAACGTTTTTCTCCTTGGTGATCTCTTTCGCCGCTTCGAGCATTTGAACATCGTTCGGCATGACGACGGCTTCACCGTTGCATACTCGGCCTGCGTCATCCGGCCGGCTTCGACCTCCGCGGCCGAGCGTGCGATCACATCGGCATAAGTTTCCTGAGCGGTCATCGTTCTGTCGAGTAAATCCCCGTATTCCTCCTGCAAATAACCGAGCCGGGCCGCTTCCCGGGCCGACGCCGCGGCCTCCTCCGTGAACTCCGGAGCGTTCCGGATGTCCTCGGCCACGCCGGTTCGCTGCGTCCGTAAATCCTCCAGTTGCCGCTGAATGGAGTCGATCAAGCCCTGCTGTCCGTTCGCCTGCGCGTTCTCCAGGGCACGGACAAGATCGATCTCTTTCCGGTTCAGTGCCGCGATCATGTCGTTGGCGGTTCGGGGTCTGTTCAGGATTTCATTGATTTCGTTCAGTTTCGCCGCGTACTTTTCGGCACCGGACATGTTGACGTCGTTGTAGTTTTTCGCCAGATTATTCAGTTCCCGATACCGGTCCGCCGTTTTGCCGATCTGATCCAGAAAATCTTTTGTGCCGGCTTCCATGTTTTTGATGTGATTTTCCAGTTGCTCCGCCTCCGCCGCCGAACTGCCAAGCCATCTCACAATAGACGGAATTATATAAACAATCGCAAGGACAAGAGTTAAAATAATAGAGAGAATCAGGATGATCGGATTAGCCGCCATCGCCGCGTTGACTGCCCATTGTGCCGCCGCCCACGCATTGGTTGCCGCAACTTGCAGCCATGTCAATGTTGTTGCCGGTAGGATTAATGCCATAAAACCCTTCAACCCGACCACAAAGAAGTTGGATTGCCAAAGTGCATTGAGATAAGCCTGAGCCACCGCCCAGCTTACCGTACCGGAGGCACAGTATCCGATCAAAGCAATAACCAGGACAAGAACTCCCGTAATTTTTAAGATCATGCCCGGGACGCCATTCAGACGTTCATTGACCATAGAAAAAAATCCGGTGACGGCCCCCCAGATGTCTTGTATGACACCGCTTAAAAGGGCAAACGGAAGTGCCTGAGCGGCAAGCACCGCATTGAATGCGGTCGCCTCCATTTTGGCGTTCGTGATATTTAACGCCAACTGATTCAATCCTTCCTGTGCCGCCTCCAGAACGTCATTCATGGCATCGGAGTCGCCGGTCAGATCCTGCATGATTTGAGCGAGATTCCGGAGTTCGGTCAGTTTGGCACACGCTTTCTGAAAGTTTTGGATATTCGGGACGGCCCTCCCGATTCCTTTGGCAATATCCTCCGCGTTTTTCGTGACGGAATTTCTGATATTGCCGAACGCTTCACGGGTCACATCAACCGTTTTCTCCAGACCGGGCAACAGTGCCTCCGCGTCAAAAGCTCCGTATCTTGCCTTGTCCTGGACAGAGTTGAGTTCCCGGATGGAGGCCGTCATGGCGGAATAGGCCGTTGTCAACGCAAGGGAATTCGACTGAAGCGACCGGACTTCCGCCGAAGAGGATTGCATGACATTCGCCATATCCTGAACGGAGGACTGAACATCCTTCATTTTGTTGACCAAATCACCGATGTTGGCCGAAACCTTGATTGCCAGACTTGCGATAGTTGCCATCTTGAAATCTCTTTCTTGGGTGGTTATAATAGTGTTTGGAAAGGAAAGATAAACATGAGTTACGAGATGAAAAATAAACCGCTTCCAATGGAATCAAAAAAGACTCCTCCGGTTCTCACTTTCAAAGGTTTTCTGATTTCGACTTTTTTGCTTTTCCTGTTTATGATAACGCCGGGCATTCTCGTTGCTGTTTTTTTTCCGGCCCCCCTTCATTATCTGGGACAATACTGGATGATGCTATGCGGTTTAATGTTCATGCTTGCTTTGTCGGGCGGATTCCAAAACCGGCACAAAATCCACACGTTTCATCCGAAGCAGCATCAAAAAACGGATCCGGCGTCCGTCTTGGCCGGTGCCGGCTATTTTTTTCTGCTGATTGCCGGAATGCTCCTCGGCGGCCCCATCCTCGGCCCCCTTTGTCTTCTTGCCATCCTGATGTGGCTTTTTCTTTTCGCTGCGTCACGAGTGAAAAAAAAATGATCACTTTTTCCAGCGGG
>JAISQK010000002.1 GCA_031274255.1 Planctomycetaceae bacterium
GGAGGCAAAAACGGTCTGATTCTTTCCTCAAGCAATACAATTCATGCCGGTGTGAAACCGGAAAATTACCGTGCCATGCTCAATGCTCTGCGGTGTTACGGTCAATGTCAGTGAACCGATCGCCTTTTATTGTGAGTCAGAATTTCACTGGCTTACCAAGGCGGCGTTTTTTTGGTGGATGATATCGGCGGCGGTGAGTTGGGCTTTTGTCAGTTCCGCGATTTTCGTTTTGTTGTCACGCTTGACCAGTTCGATTTCCGTTTCGAGCGACGCGATGGTGCGGTGCAGAGAGTCATTCAATTCCTTGACTTCGTTGCGCTGACGGTTCATTTCCTGAAGTTCCGTCTTGGTTCGCGGGATCACGGTGTCTTCGTAGTAAACCAGATGTTCTTCGGCGGCTTCAATGGCGGCGTTCACCTTTTCGAGCCGGGCGTTCAGAGCATCCACGTACTGCTGAAGTTTGATCCGCTTGAGGAGATAAAGCCGGTACTCCGCTGATGACGCGAATGTCAATGATGCGGACGCGGCATCTTGTGAATTTTCCGCGTTTTCCGTTTCCTCCGCAACCGCAACGGGCGGCACGGCTCTTCCTTCCGCGTCAAGAGTCACTTTTCCGCCGGCAAAATATCCTTTGTGGTCGCCGGGAAGCTTCGTGTAGGCCGTCCAGGACGGACTCGCGGCCTTACTTGTGTTGAGCCGCTCAAATTCTGATGCTGTAAGGAGATACGAATTTTTCAACACCGCTCCGTTCGGCGTGACACTCTCAAGGTAGAACGCTCCAAGATAGGCGCCTCCGTCGTCGATATTTCGGACGTCGAACAGGTAAATCACCGTTTTGGGAGGAATCGCGGTAACGGTGACATTGTCTGTGAGTGCAACGTTAATCGTGACTTCACGGATGACATCTTGTTTTGGGTCTTGTTCCGGCTGCGTCAAGGCCGTAATATTTCCCGGTATGCAGGAAAACCATGTTCTTGAATCACGGTCTTTAATCAAAAGATCAACCGCATTGCGAAGCTGGATAAGATTTTCCTTTTGTCCGAGGGAATAGAAAATTTTTTGATAAAACGCTTCATATTCATGAAGATCAAACTTTCCGTCCTCAAAATGAGGGGGTGTGAGGGAACTAGGGGAATTTTCCTTGTCTGTTTGAATTCCATATTCAAGAAATCGGGAATCCGCTTTGGCTTTAGTGATGTCTTTTTCCAACATTGCGATCTTTTTCTGCCATTCCGACCGCGAACCGAGCGACTGTACCGAAAAAATGAACATGACGGCACTGCAAACGAAAAGGAGACTCAAAAGAACTTTATTCCAAACGCTCATTGTTTGTTGCACTTATCATCTAAAAGAGGAGAAACACATTTTCATCAAAAGGACTTAACTCCGATAATATTCCCAATCTCTGCAAATGTCAAGGATTATTATTGTTTGCGATTCAAAAATAATGAAATTTGACGAAAAATCGACGCACAAAAATCAAATCTCAATAAAACAGGAATTATCAGTATATTGATAAAATTCGTTAAAGCCGTTATAGTCAGGAGTCGATAACTGACTACGAGGGTTTCTCTGATTTTACTGACGGCGTGACAGACTCATGCTTTTCCTTTTGAAGTGACCAAAGATGAAATTATCCATTGTTCACCGAAGCACGACCGATGCAAGTTTCGTGCCAATCAAGCGTTCCGGCGAAATTTCCCGGAATCGAAAGAGAGTGTCCGGATTTTTGATGATTCTGTCATTTTGTTTTATTTTTGCTGTAATTGGTTGCAACAGACAGTATTACCGTCAGAAAGCCGACACGGATGTCTATCATTTGATTAATACTGCACCGAAAGACGAACGTTGGGAGCTGACCGATTACACCATTCAGGCAAAACCGGAGTCCCGTTTTTATGATCCTTTCGACCCGGATTGCGAGCCGATGCCGCCGGATGATGTCAAAGCCCATCAAAAAATGCGGACGGTTTACGGCATGGAAACAGAAGAATGGGACGTAAATCATCCGCACACGCCGCATGTCGAAAACCCGTACTGGCAGCAGTATCTGACGCTTAATGACCATGGGGAACTCGTTCTCGACCGTAAAGGGGCATTTCAGCTTGCCCAAATCCACTCGTCGGAATTTCAGACGGCATTGGAAAATCTTTACATGTCTGCTTTGGATGTGTCGTTTCAGCGGTTCCAGTTTGACACACAATTTGACGCCTTGAGTTCGCTGATTTATGGAACGAGCGGAGCAAACAAAAATTCCCGTTGGACGGCGGAAAACGGACTGAATCTCAACAAGATGTCGGTCAGCGGCGGAGAATACATGATCGGGATTGCCAACTCTCTCACCTGGACGCTTGCCGGACCAAAGGAAAGCGGACCGGGAACCGTCATCAGCATGAGCATTTTGCAGCCGTTACTGCGTGAAGGCGGCCGCGCGATTGTTCTGGAGGAACTCACCAAAGCGGAACGGAATCTCCTTGCGAACATTCGTCAGATGGCGTTTTACCGGCAGGGATTCTACAACACGGTCGTCGCCGGAGGACGAAGTGTCGGAATGCCGACCGCTTCAGGGACGCCGACGGGAAACAGCACCGGCATTTCACGCAGCGGCGGATATATTTCCCTTCTGGCACAACAGATTCAGATTCAGAACCAGCGTTCCGATGTGGTTTCTCAGCAGGAGACCCAAATTCAGCTTCTCGAACTCTTCCAGGCCGACCGTCTGAACGACCGCTTGCAAGTGGAGCAGGCGAAAAGCGGTTATCTCCGTTCTTTGAATCAGCTTTTGGAGCAGCAAACCGATTACGATACGTCGGTAGATCAATTCCTTGTCGCCACCGTGGGACTTCCGCCCGATCTCAAAGTGAAGGTGGAAGACCCGCTCGTTGACCAGTTTGAGCTGATGTCGCCGCAACTGTCGCTTCTTCAAGGGGAAATCGCCGATTTGCTCCAGGAAGTGCGTAATGACGAGCGGCCGATTCCTGAAAATGCTCTTGACCGGCTCATTAAAATCTCCACAGCGGTTCGGGCGGAAATCGTCACGATCCGGGGAGAGATTGAGAAACTCGACAAAGCCGTGCCGGAACGGATTCAGAACCTCAAATTCCTTCAGGAGCGTCTTGTCGCGATAGGACGGGAAGGGGATAAGGATGCTTACAGCGTTGACGAATTTGTCAAGCGAGTGGAACGGGTTCACACATGGATGCCGTATTATGAGAAAAATCTTCAGGTGATTGATGATTTGCTCCATCATGTCAGCAAGCAGGACAAAGACATCATTGCAAACCTTCTCCATCAAGGGAAAATTGATCCGAAGAGTGTACCGTTGCTGCAGCATCTGGAACTGAGTTCTCTTTTGGAGGAAACCAGGAAAATCCAGGAAGCGGCGCCCGGCGGTGAGAATCCGCTGGAAAGTGAGCGTCTGACCGATCCTTATATCCGCGAGGCTCAAAAGGATCCGTACCGGCATTATCTGATCCGCATTGCCAACCGCCTTCTTCAGGAAGTCCGGTTCCTGTCCGTCAATCAGGCGAGGGCACGGCTTGACACCATCACCATTATTCCTATCGACATCACGCCGGAAACCTCGCTGAAAATTGCGGCTCTCAATCGGCTTGACTGGATGAACGAACGGACGCGGCTTGTCAATTCATGGCGGAACATCGAAGTCGCGGCAAACAAACTTCGGGGGTATCTCAATCTCAAGTTCAACGGGGAAATCGGAACGCCGCACGACAAACCGCTGGAGTTTCAGAGCAGCCGTTCCAGTTTGAGTGTCGGTGCGGAGTTCAAGGCACCGCTCACACGGCTTGCCGAACGGAATGAGTACCGCACGGCACTTATCGAATATCAGCGTGCCCGCCGGAATTATTACCGTTATGTGGACGAGGTGCATTCCGGGCTTCGGGAAAAACTCCGGCGGATTCAAACCGCGCAGCTCGACTTTGAAGTGCAGCGGGAATCGGTGAATGTTGCCGTTTCCAAGGTGATTCTCGCTCAGATGAATCTGGAAAAACCGCAGCCGGTCGGTCAGGTTCGCACGAAGATGAACAACACGCTTGCCCGCGACCTCACGGAAGCTCTCAGCAGCCTGCTCGACGATCAAAACGCTTTGATGAATCTTTGGGTGAATTATTACTGTCTGCGGTTGTCGCTTTGTCTCGACCTCGGTCTGATTCAGCTTGACGAAGACGGGATGTGGCTTGACCCGGGAAGTATGAGAGAATCGGACTACATCCGGTTCACGCAGCCGGAAAATTCACCGGAATATCCGGACGGCAATCCGCCGGAAACGGTTGCGGACATATCCGGTTTGAATCCGGTTTTTCCGCAGGAACTGGCGGAACCCGAATCGGTGAATCTGGTCGAACAGGCAAATCCTAATGAAAACACTGTTGCGCGGAATGTTCCTGTGACATCCGTTTCTCCTGTTCAACCGGTTCCGCCGCGGAAAACTCCGCCGGAGGCAGAGGATTCCGCGGTTTCGGATTCCACGCCTTTAATACCGTCACAAAACGACCGCCGTCACTCCGAAAACACCCGGAAACCAACGGATCGGAGTACCGTTACCAAACGTTCCGAACAGGTGCCGCTCGCGCTTTCACCGTCAGGACGGGCAAGGAGTCGATCCAATGTGTCGCAAGCAGGATTTGCCGTCTCCAACCCGGACCTTCAAACGGACAGCGAGCCGGAATGAGCCTCC
>JAISQK010000053.1 GCA_031274255.1 Planctomycetaceae bacterium
CAATCGGAAGAAACCACGGAGGTCGGTGGAGAGGAACGCGGTTACGATGCCGGTAAAAAAGTGAAGGGTCGCAAACGCCGCATCCTGGTCGATACGTTGGGTTTTTTGGTACTCCAAACGAAAATTTTGATGGTGGTCGTTGTTCATGCGGCAAACATTCAGGATGATGACGGTGCCAAACTTGTTTGGAACGCCATCGGAGACCGGTTCAAGCGTTTGAAAGTGATTTTCGCGGACAGTACCTACGGAAAAACGGGCTTGCTCGATTGGGTGAAACAATGTTTTGGCTGGATTTTACAAACGGTCCTCAGACCGGTGGGTGTGAAAGGTTTTGTGGTCTTGCCGAAACGTTGGATTGTCGAACGGACATTCGCGTGGATTTCAAAATATCACCGTCACTCGAAAGATTATGAACGAAATCCCCAGTCCAGCAAAGCCATGATTCCCATCGCCATGACTGCCAGAATGCTCAAATATCTGCAACATCAAAAAGGATACTTTTGAAGACATATTCTGAGAGCAATCACCACAAGAAGTTTGATGAGGGGCAAGCCGGGCCGGGCAATCAAACCGGATGGGACAGAGAATCGGGCAACACGGGAAACGGTATAAATTATTCCCCCACCCTATTTTGACATTTCGGACACAAAGTTAACTTTTTCTCCTCTAATTCGGAAAAGTGTTCAGCGAAAATCTGATATAAGTTGACACAAACCAACCCAACGGCTGTATTTTATACATGACCGTTCCCGGAGTCAAGCGGGAGAATTGCTTTTTCAGGAATATTTTTCTAGAATGAGCTGTTGACACGTTATTCCGCCGTAATCTTGTGATATTTGACATTTCAACGGGAATATTTTGAAGAATTCCACTTTTCTCTTATTATTCTTTCCGTTTTTTGGACGATTTTTTCGCGGCGGGAGACGCTTTCTTCCCTTTTCTTTTACTCTGTGACTTCGTGGACCGTTTGGGAGTTCTCGCCTTGACACCGCCGGTGTCATCCAGGTCATCCCCGAGAATTTCCGAAGGCAACGCTTCATATTTCGGTTCTTTGAAACGGACTTTTTTCGTTTTCCCATGCAGATCGTCCGGCTGTTCTCCCGGGGCAAGCCGACGGAGGAACTTGAAGTCGATCCGCCGCGTGTCCGGATTGGCATCAAGAACCTCAATCACCAGCCGGTCTCCAAGCCGGAACGTTTCCCCGCGTCCGTTTCCGGTGAGTGTGTGCGTGTCACGATCGAAATAGTAGTGACCGGCAAGCGTTTTCAGACGAATGAGTCCTTCGGCGGGAATTTCCTCCCCCTGAACATAAAAACCGTACTGCTCCACACCGGTAATGGTACCGACCATCTGCGTACCGATCTTTTTCATCAGAAAGTTAATCAGCTTCAGTTTGACGAGTTCCCGTTCCGCTTCCTCGGCGTTACGTTCCGCCTGAGAGCACTCTTCCCCGAGCAGGAACAATGCCCGAAGATCATGTTTCGGCTTTTGTTTCTGAAGGAGCCGTTCGAGAAGCCGGTGAATCGTCAGGTCGGGATAACGCCGGATCGGAGACGTGAAATGACAGTAACACGGACTCGCCAGGGCGTAATGCCCTTCTTCATCAGGAGAGTAAACCGCTTTTTGCATGGAACGGAGCAAAGCATAATTGACCGCCTGCTGTTCCGGCGTTCCCGCGACACGTTCGAGCAGCTTCTGAATTTCAAACCGGCTTTCCATAAGTGCGTCGGCCGTGACGCCGCGAATTCCGAGCGACCGGATAAACTGAGCGAACAGCTTCATTTTCCGGTAACTCGGCAGTGCGTGAATCCGCCGCAAAAACGGGAGTCCGCGGCTTGCGAGGAACTGCGCGACGGCTTCATTCGCCGCCAGCATGAACTCTTCAATCACCTGATAAGCCCGGGTGTGTTCGACCAGTTTCGTTCCCTTGACATGACCGTCGTCATCAAGAATCAGTTTGATTTCCGGCATTGTCATTTCGATGGCACCGCGGCGGATACGGCGGTCGCGGAGAATCATCGCCAGTTCCGTCATGCGTCCCAAAAGAGCGTGAACATCACGTCCCCATTTTTTGAGCCACGGCTTCGGATTGGCAAGGAACGCCGTCACTTCATCATAGTTCAGCCGGGCGTCCGACCGGATGACCGTCCGCTTGATTTCGACATCCACCGGAATTCCTTCCGGGGTGAACTCAATCCAGACCGATTTCGCGAACCGCAGTTTCTGCGGCTGCAAACTCGCCAGAGCGTTACTGAGGATTTCCGGCAGCATCGGGATGACTTTATCCGGCAGATAAACGCTGGTTCCGCGTTGGCGGGCTTCATTGTCAAGCGGCGTCCCCTCTTTCACGAAATGGGAGACATCCGCGATATGCACCCCGAGCCGCCAATGATCCTTCTCCCTCCGCTCCAGGGAAATCGCGTCGTCGAAGTCACGGGCGTCCGCCGGGTCGATCGTCAGCGTGATTTCCTCCGTGGCGTCGTACCGGTCAGACGGAATTGTTTCTGAAAAAGCCGCCGCCTCCCGCCGCGCCGCTTCCTGGACTTCTTCGGAAAACTCCGTCGGCAAACCGTACTGCCGGATAATCAGTTGCGTGTCGAGTTCCGGCGTTCCGTGCGGACCAAGCACCTCCACGACGACTCCTTCCCCATGCCGCGTGTAGGTGGGGAACCGTACCATGTCGATCACGACCTTGTCTCCCGGCCGTGCCGGACAGGCACTCGGGTCGCCGACATCCACCGGATCGCGGAACATTTTGGCGTCCACCATGACCACCGCCGTCACGTCATCGCAGTCATACGTTCCGACAAACCGGCTTGTTTCACGGTCCAGAATTTTGACGATCCGTCCCTGCGGCCCGCGTTCCTGAAGAGAGCGGTCGCGTTTCCGGCGTTTTTCCGGCTCCGCCAGTTCCACCGCCACGATGTCCCCCGACGCGGCGTCACGGGTGTCTTCCGCCGCAATGAAGATGTCGGAAGCCCGGTCCCCGGGGTCGGTCAAATCACGAGGCCGCACAAAACCGTTGCCGTAGTCCGTCGGGCGGAACGTGCCGACAATCAGCCGCTCCGGCGTTTTGAGAGGTTTCGCCGCGGATTCCGCCTGCCCGACACACGACGCCGTCCTGTCGTAAGATGTCTTCGGAGGAACCGCTCCCTGAACCTCCTCCAGCCAGTCCTGTTCGGATTCCTCATCGTTCCGGTAGGAAAAACGCCGCGGCGTCGCGGAAAAATCGTTCCGGTCCGGCTTCCGTTCGACCTGTCCGCCCCCTCCGACGGCGGAACCGGGCCAAAGAAGATGCCGGCTCCCGTAAACCAGTTCCTCATCGCGGATCATCTGACGCACAACCCGCCGCACTTCCTTGATTTGCGTGCTGTCCAGGCCGAGCAACGGCACCAGACCCTTCGGCTTGACCGGTTTGTAACCTGTCTGCGTTACGATGTCGATAATTCCGTTTTTGATTTCGTCGTGTGTCATAATCATCAATCCTAAGCCGCGCCAACGTAGCACGTTGGATCGCAGCCGGGAAGCCCCGGCGGGCGGATTGCCTTCGGCCTCCAGTGGTAAAGATTTTCTATCTGAAAGCGACCGCACCAAAGAGGCTGGGAGCCTACCGGGATGCAACGCCCTCGCGTTGCCGCCTGCCGCGGCGTCGCGGCCCGCCGGAGGGAAGCATGTTGCTGCACCGCACTTGTCTCTCGGTTGCGCGGTCGGCGTTCATTGTCATCTTTTTCACGTTGTTCCGCTCGCGGACTCCAGTGAGCAACGCGAACGGGGGAACATGCTGTTCCATCGCAGTTGCCTTCGGCCTCCAAATGGAAAGATTTTTTATCTGAAAGCGACCGCCTCGAAGAGGCTGGGAGCCTGCCGGGATGCAACGCCCTCGCGTTGCCGCCGGAGGCATCTTTTTCCTTCCCATTCAGAAACGTTTCCCCATCGCCGGGAAGCTTTTTTCCTCCATTCGCTGACTTTTCTGAGTCTCTCACAGGTTTTTATGAGCCGTTCACAGGCTTTTTTCCATCTCTCCAAAGCTTTCTGGAACTTCCCAAAAGCTTTTCTGAGTTTCTCCAAAGCTTTTCTGAGTTTCCCAAAAGCTTTTCTGAGTTTCCCAAAAGCTTTTCTGAGTTTCCCAAAAGCTTTTCTGAGTTTCCCAAAAGCCTTTCCGAGTTTCTCCAAAGCCTTTCCGAGTTTCCCGCAGAAACATGGGAGCCTCTCCCATGGTACCGCGAGATGGTCATTTTCCTGGAGCGAACCGAACGTAGTGAGCGTGAGCAAATCGCCCGCCGGGGCTTCCCGGCCGATGGTCGCTGGAATTAACGAGCGGAACAATGATGACGGTCAAAAGTCAGGCCAAGGATATCGCTTTTTGCAAAGAAATCTGATAGACTGTTTTCCGATGCTCATTGTTGTATTCCGAGGAGAGTATCACAAAACAATATTCCCCGATCCCATTCTCAATAATATGACAGAACACAAACCTCCATTAACGCTTCAACCGATCAATGCCGCGGAAGCATGGCTGCATACAGGAAAAACCGAACCGATCCGCGTCATCGGCACAAAAGCGATTCGCGACACTTTCGATGAAACGGCTTTACAGCAGGCAATCCATTCTCGGTTGGCACCGGGAGTCAAACAGGTCGTGCTCAATCCCGACGCACACGCCGGATACGGTGCTCCGATCGGTTGCGTGATGGTTTCGCCGACACATATTTATCCCGGACCGGTCGGTGTTGACATCAAATGCTCAATGAGTCTGCTGCAATTCGAGCTGGATGCGGACGCTGTCAAGGAACGTCGAGTCCGGCGCGAACTGATCCATGCCGTTTGCGACCGGACGCCTACCGGTTATGGAAGACATCCGCGAAAAGCCGGAAAATCGCGGCATGTCGACCGTGTGCTTGGTTTCAAAGCGGTGACGGAAGGGGCGTCGCAGGACGTTTGCGAGCGGCTTGGCATTCCGCCGGAATGGGCAAACCGTTGTGAAGATGCGTTTCATCGCGGACACAACGGGACAATATCGGCATTGGCCGAACGCCTCAATCATTTGCTCGGGAAGTTGATGACGCCCGGGAAGTCGTTCATGAGCAGTTTCCCGGAAAAAATGGAGCAGCTCGGTTCGTATGGCGGCGGAAATCATTTCGGAGAGTGTGAAATTGTTCATGTGGCCGGCAACGACAACGCCCGTAAAACCGCCGAACAGTTCGGACTGCGGGATGGAAACGTCGCGTTTCTTTCGCATTGCGGATCGCGGGGATTCGGGAATCTCCTTGCCACAGGACAGTTCCAAGTGTTACAGCAAAAGTTTCAGGCCTGGGGCGTTCCTTTTCCGGCCAATGACAAACAGCTCGTTTATGCACCGCTCGGCAGTCCTGAAGCGGACGATTATCTTGACGACATGGCACTCGGCGGAAATTTTGCGACGGTCAATCATCTTTTAATCAACACTTTGGTTTATGAGGCATTTCAGGAAGTCTTTCCCGGCGTCAAAGCGGACCTTATTTATTACATCAGTCACAATATCGCAAGGCTTGAACCGCTTGACGGTAAGATGGTTTGGGTCCATCGCAAAGGAGCCACCCGTGCGTTTCCGGCCAACCATCCGTCGCTTGCAGGCACTCCGTTTGAAACGACCGGACATCCGATTCTGTTGCCCGGTAATCCGCGGGACGGTTCGGTCGTGATGGTCGCGGAAGAAGGAGCGGTGAAAAGCTGTTACAGTGTCAATCATGGAGCCGGCCGTCAGATGAGCCGCATGAAAGCGAACAGGGAACTCGACCAACGCGGCATCAATGACGAATTGGACGCGGAAGACATTCTGACCAATTGCCGCAATTATCCGAAAGATGAAGCTCCCGCGGCATACAAGGATTTCCGTGAGGTTCTGAAAAGCGTCGAAGGAGCGGGACTCGCCCGTGAAGTCGCAAGATTGAAGGCACGCTTTGTCATCAAAGACGGCGACACCGCCGACGATTAACAATTAACATGGTCCGCATCATCCATCAGACACGTCCGGAAGGTTTGTCGCCGTTTTCTTGAATCACCGGCGGCTTGGCGGCCAAATCCACGACATCCGAAAAATCCGACGGGAAAATATGAATCTCTCCCGACTTGACCGAAGGAGGAGGAGCCGGAAAAAACTGCGTCGAAGAGGCCGGCGGAATGGAGGAACTGAGCGGAAACGGTGCCAGCTTCACCGGCTTGGACAGTTGGGAAACGCCTTCGTAAACACCGTTGACGTTGTGCGGCCGTGTTCCTTTTTCCTGAAGGCGGACTTCACCTTCAATCCGTGAAACCATGAAGGAGATGTTACCGATAGAAAAAATTTCCCTGTCTTCAATGACGGTATCAAGAATGGTTTTGCCCTGAAAAGTCACACCATTGAGCGAACCGAGGTCGCGCAGGCGGGTTTTGCCCCTTTCGAGACACAAGAGGCAATGTTTCCGGCTAACCAACGGATGAGAAATGACGACACCGGACTCACGGCTGCGGCCGATGATACAAGGAAGCTGTACCACCTTGATCCCTTTGAGTTCTCCATTCAGATAAATTGACAGTTTGACGCTTGTTGACATAAGTATGAAATAAATAACTCGGCGATTTTCTCCTTAACCCTTATTAATCCTAGATTCTACCTTACTTACAGAATAGTCGGTTTTGTGAGCAATTGGAAGCGTCTTTCTAAAAATTTTTCGGGAAAATAAAGTCTCAGGAAACAAATTTTTCACGGACAATTTTACTGACGGACTTAAAATACGGCGATTCCGCTGTTCGGCACAATTCAAAAAGAGACGCTTCTGTCGTAGTGACAAACGCACCGGAAGTCTCCATTCGTCTGAGGCTGATATCGTAATCTGTTTCAAACCTGGAACTTACAGCATCAGCCGCAAGATGAACCTGCAATCCGGCCGCGAGCAAATCGAGAGCCGTTTGCAAAACACAGACATGAGTTTCCATTCCGCAAATCAAAATATTGCGGATATTCTCATTTTGAATGATTTTTTCTACGAAATTCGGAATTAAACAGGCACTAAAACTTTTTTTCTCGAAAAATGTAACCTTTTCCGGTAACAGCGATTTGATTTCCTGAACAGTTTGTCCAAGTCCTTGAGGATATTGTTCTGTTACGAGAATCGGAAGACCGAAGATTTTCGCCCCTTCAATCAAACGTTTGGTGTTCCAGAGCAATTTCTCAGCGGAAAACACCGCCGGAAGGAGTTTTTCCTGAACGTCAATCACAAGCAAAAGCGTGTCTTCCGGGGAAAGGAGTGTGATATTTTGCGTAAGCATCATCGACATAACCTAAACAGGGTTGAAAAATAAAATAAGGTGATTATTCTAACAGTAAGGGTTAAGGTGTCAAGAAATAACGCTTCCGCCTGATAATTTTCAACTCCGGGCGGGAAGGCGGCCGATACCTGAAAAGGGATTCTTGAATGACAACGTTGCCAATGGCAGCGAAAGACAAAAATACGATGAAACGGAGGAGATAAATGATTCACCGAGTGTTATTGACGGTATTTTGCGTAGTGGTTCTGGGACTGGCTTCTTGGACGGAAATCCGGGCGGCGGACGGCGGTCAGGCGTTTGGACGCCAATGGGGACGAGGTTATACCGCCCAGGAGTGGAACCGCTTTTACTATTACCCTTATGTTTACTATCCTCACAATTTTTATCCGCCGGAATACTTCCGTAGCGGCAGCAATCCGATGCAGCGTTACCCCGAAGAAATGCGGATCCCGACATACAATCCGTCTTGGGTGAATTATTATTCGTCGCCGCGTCGCTACCATCAGGGAAAACACTTCATTTTGGATGTCTATTGACCAATTTTTGAAAACACTGTGTTAATTCAGAGAAAATACAGTGTTTTTATTGTTTTTGAAAAATTTTTTAATTGCGTCACTTGGATAAGAAATTTCTTTTGGTATAATGAGTTCCGTTCTTAACTTAATTGTGTGAATTGACTCATTTAAGGTTTTCTATGTCATCCGTACAACAAGGCTTGGATCGTCAGACTGTCGAGGATATTGTCCGGCAAGCCGTACTTGAACGGTTGAACGGAGGTTGTGTCAAGTCATCGGAATCGCGGGTTTATGTACCGAATCTTGTGGTGAGTATTTCCGCCCGGCATGTTCACCTTTCGGAGGAACACGTGGAAGTTCTTTTCGGAAAAGGAACGAAGCTGACGGTGATGAAAGACCTCTATCAGGAAGGCTTCTTTGCCGCCAACGAAACGGTGATGATCGTCGGTCCGCGAAAACGGATGCTTCCTTCGGTACGGATATTAGGACCGACACGTCCGGCGACGCAGGTGGAACTTGCCTTTACAGACAGTGTTTCTCTCGGTCTAGACATGCCGGTACGTGAAAGCGGCAAAATCGAAGGTTCTCCCGGTTGTGTGCTCGTCGGCCCCAAAGGTGTTGTCGAACTCAAACAGGGAGTCATCCGGGCCGAACGTCATGTTCACATGGGACCCCGGGATGCCGTGTATTACGGCGTAAAAGACAAAGACCGTATGAGGCTTCGGGTGCATTCCGCCTGCACCGCGACATTTGAAAATGTCCTTGTCCGCGTCGGTGAAAAGATCAAACTGGAAGTTCACTTGGATACGGATGAAGGAAATGCCTGTGATTTGGAACACGCTTCACGAGTCGAATTGTTGAAGTGATTATAATATTAAATAGAACCATCCCTTTTTAGATTTTTTGGAGATTGATTCATGGCCAAAAATATGGAAGCACTCGGAATGTTGGAAGCCAAGGGGTTTATTACCTTGGTGGAAGCGACAGATGCAATGCTCAAAGCGGCGAATGTTGAGTTTCTTGGTTGGGACAAAGTCGGAAGCGGTCTTGTCAGCGTTTTTATCACCGGTGATGTCGCGGCGGTCAAAGCGGCGACCGATGCCGGAGCGACTGCCGGCGGCCGGATCGGTGAAATCGTGAGTGTGCAGGTGATTCCCCGTCCGCATGACGACATCAGTAAGATTCTTCCGCCGAAATATACGAAAAAATCAAACGGATGACCGCGGGAAGCTGACCGCGGGAATATGTTTTTTGAGGAACCAACTAACGTGATAACTATTGAGATAAAGAATTACAGGTGATAACTATGCAAGATGCCATTGGACTTGTCGAAACCAAAGGTCTTGTTGCTCTCGTGGAAGCAACCGATGCCATGGCCAAAGCGGCCAACGTGGAAATTATTAAACGGATTCAAATCGGCGGCGGTCTCGTGACGACTGTTGTCAAAGGAGATGTCGGAAGTGTTCGTGCCGCCGTTGAAGCGGGCGCCAACGCAGCATCCCAGGTCGGCGAACTTGTCGGAAGTCATATCATTCCGCGTCCGGCGGACGGAATCGTTGACGCTTACTTGAATTAACTCCCTGTAAAGTAAGAGGTTCCGCCATGAAAGTTCTTGTGGCCAATCTTGGTTCGACGAGTTTCAAATATTCGTTGTACGACATGGACGGTGAGAAACTTCTTGGAAAAGGAAGGGTCGAACGGATTGGTGAGCCGCTTTCGCCGTGTACGGTTCAAATCGGAGACCGTAAACAGGAAATCACGGTTCCGGTTCCTGATCATGCGGTGGCGGTACGGCAATGCCTTGCCCAGCTTACCGATCCTGCGTCCGGTTGTCTGAAAGACGCAAGCGAAGTGGCGGCTATCGGATTCAAAGCGGTTCATGCGGCGGATTGTTCCGGTGTTCAATTCGTGACCCCTGAGGTTCTCCGTGCCATGGAGGAACTCAACGATGTCATGCCGGCGCACAATCCTCCTTATGTCCGGGCGATGCGTCAGTTGGCGGAAAAACTTCCGGAAATTCCGCTTGTTGCGGCCTTTGAAACCGGTTTCCATCAAACGATTCCCGACCGTAACCGGTATTACGGCGTCCCTTGGGAGTGGGCGGAAAAGTATTCGGTGGTTCGCTGGGGATTTCATGGGGCAAGTCACCGTTACATCTCCATGCGGACGGCGGAATTGCTGGGGCGGGACGATTTGCGGATCATCTCGTGTCATCTCGGCGGTTCCAGTTCGATTTGTGCGGTCAACGCCGGAAAAAGCGTCGCGGCAAGCATGGGAACAAGTTCGCAAACAGGTCTGTTTCACAACAACCGTGTCGGTGATTTCGACCCGTTCATGATTCCTTATTTGCTCAAGAAACTCGGTCTTTCGCTGGAGGATTTCCTGACGCTGCTCGCGACAAAAAGCGGTCTTCTCGGACTCAGCGGCGTCAGCGGCGACTTGCGGGATGTGACGGAAGCCTCGCAAAACGGCAACAAACAGGCGGAACGGGCGGTTCAGGTGTTCATCGGCGACATCCGAAAATACATTGGAGCGTCTCTCGTGGAGCTAGGCGGTGCGGACGTTATCGTATTCACCGGCGGAATCGGTGAGTATCAGCCGGACATTCGAAAAGGGGCCGTGCGGAAACTTGAGACGTTGGGAATCGAACTGAACGAAGCGGTCAATGAGAAAGCCTTCGGTTCGGAAACGCCGATTCATTCACCGCGAAGCCGGACACAGATTTGGGTCATTCCGGCGAATGAGGAAATCATCGTCGCCCGGCAAACGGTCGCGAAATTGAGTGAAAAAAAATAGTCATCGCATCCCCTTCACGGCAGAAAAATGTTTATTGCAAAAGTTGTTGGTTCACTCGTTTCGACGCAAAAAGTCGAAACCATGGTCGGACGGAAACTGCTCGTTATTGAGCCGTATCGTCTTGATGCGGAGACTCGTTCGCAGCTTCATACCACCGGCAGAACACTTGTTGCCGTCGATACGATGGGAGCCGGAGAGAATGAGTTTGTCCTGGTCGTGCAGGGGTCGAGCGCCCGAATGTCTGCCGAGACGAAAAATCTGCCGGTCGATGCCGTTATCATTGGAATCGTGGATGCGGTCAGTGTGGATAAGAAAAATATCAAACTGAATGCGTAAAATATCAATGGATATTGTCAATCATTATAATCGTTGAGAGAGAAACCTGAGTCATGTCCGCTTTTAATGAATCATTGATCCGTAATGTTGTGGAAGAGGTTCTTTCCCGGATAGGAAACGCCGCTTCCCCTTGTGCCTGTTCCGGTAACAACTTCAAGGGGCGGTTCGGACAGTTCACCGATCCGAATGAAGCGGTCGCCGCCGCGAAACAGGCGTTTGAACAGCTTTCCCGTAGAACCATCGCCGAACGGAAACAGATGTTGACGCTGATTCGCCGTATCGTGATTGAGCAGGCGGTGGAACTTGGCACAATGGAACTGTCGGAGACTAAAATCGGCCGTCTGGAACACAAGATCGACAAGCTCCGCAACGTAGGATTCAACGCTCCGGGAGTCGAATTTTTACGGAGTGAAGTCTTCAGCGGCGATCATGGTCTGACGGTGATTGAGTTTGCTCCGTTCGGTGTGATCGGGGCGATTTCTCCGGTGACGCATTCCCTGCCGACCATTGCCAACAACGCAATCAATATGATTGCCTCGGGAAATACGCTTGTGGTGAACCCGCATCCGAGCGGAAAACGTGTGGCCGCCGAAGGAGTCAAACGTTTCAACCAGGCAATCCATCAGGAATTCGGAATCGACAACCTCATCAGCATCATTACCGAGCCGACGCTGGAAACAGCGGATGTGATTTTCAAGCATCATGATGTTTCGCTCCTTGTCGTGACCGGCGGTCACGGCGTGGCGCAGGCGGCACTGGCTCAGAAAAAACGTGCCATTGTGGCGGGGCCGGGGAATCCGCCTGTGGTGGTCGATGAAACGGCCGATTTTGACCGTGCCGCAAAAAGTATCATTACCGGCGGAGCTTACGATAATAATCTCCTTTGTATTGCGGAGAAAGAGATTTTTGTTGTGGAGTCGGTTTTTGAAAAAATGATGCAGGCGATGGAACGTGCCGGTGCCGTGAGACTCAATGCCTCGGAAGTGGACCGCATGACCGCCAAAGGAATCATTTCCGTCGGGGAAGGCAAAGACAGGCATGATGTCCCATCGCGGGAATTTCTCGGAAAAGATGCCGCAGTTCTCGCCGCCGGAATCAACAAGAGTGTCCCGGAAAAAACGGAGATGCTCTTCGGTGAGACGGACGAATCCAACCCGTTTGTGACAGTGGAGCAGATGATGCCGTTCCTTCCGTTCGTTCGGGTACGCGATATTGACGAGGGAATCCTCATGGCGAAAAAATACGAACATGGATTCCGCCACACGGCGATCATTCATTCCAACAATGTCGTCAACATGACCAGAATGGGGAAAGAACTTGATGTCACGATTTTTGTAAAGAACGGTCCGTGTTCCGCAGGACTTGGCGGCGGCGGTGAAGGGTATCCGTCCTTTTCCATTGCAGGACCGACCGGCGAAGGAATCACCACACCGCTCACCTACACGCGGCAGCGGCGATGTGTTCTTGTGGACAGCCTTCACATTTTAGGGAAAAGTGAACTTTCGCTTCCGCCGTGCCATCCGTACAGAAGGTAAATTTCCGACTTCCGCCCGGCCGGGAGAGGATGAGACTCAAACCGGAGGAAATTTCCGTGAAATACAAAAGACAGAGGAAATTTTCAACGAGACGTGAAGCTGAACGGTAAGTTGCGGTTTTACAGAGAGCGAAGTGAATGTTTGCCCCGTCACAGGTCAGGAAATCGGCATTGGCATTGGAAGTCTTGGAAAGGAAAGAATGGTTATTTTTGAAATGGGGATGCTGATTTGTTTCGGTATCAGTTGGCCGTTTTCCATCATCAAGGTGCTGCAAACCCGATCAAGTGAGGGTAAAAGTTTTGCGTTCCTGTGGCTGCTGTTACTGGGATATGTGTTCGGTATTTCGTTTAAAATCACCGGCGAATGCGACTTTGTGATTTGGTTTTACCTCCTGAATGCGACGCTGGTTGTGACGGATATGTCACTTTGTTACTATTTTGCCAAACGCAATAAAAGATAAAATTCATTGATTATGTTACAAGCAAAGGTGATCGGTCACGCGGTTTCGACAGTAAAACATCCGACGATGAACGGGCGGAAACTGTTGATTGCTCAACCGCTCGGTCCGGGAAACCGCAGACCGGACGGCGATCCGCAACTCGTGATCGACACTTTGGGAGCCGGTGTCGGAGAGGATGTGCTGATTTCCAATGATGGAAAGTATGCCGCGGAAGTCATCAAACAGAAAGCAACGCCGGTTCGCTGGACGGTGATCGGTATTATTGACGCAAAAGAAACACCGCAAAGTGAGGAATGACCATGTCCGTTTTGACTGGTATCGACATCGACACGATTGTTCGCCGGGTTCTCACCGACCTGAACAGCGTTCGTTTCGTGTCGGCTCTGCCGGTACCGGAAAAACCTCAGCAGGCGGCGTGTCAATCTTTACCTTCACCTTCTTCCTCAAAGCAAGCAATACATCCGCCTGCAAATGATATTTTGAACCTCACCGGACGGCTCATCACACTTGCGACGCTCGAAAATCAGCTCAACGGCATCCGAAAGGTTCAGGTTTCCCCTGTAGCGGTCGTGACTCCGGCGGTGAAAGATTTCCTCCGCAAAAAAAACATTACGCTGGAACGGACAAAAGATTCCTCGAATCAGAACGCTCCTGTACGGAAAATCTGGCTGGCACTGCATCATCTTCAAAAAGAGCCGTCGTTGCTTGTGGATGACTTGGCGAAACAAGGAGATTTGAAATGTGAACCGTTCCACTGCATTATTCAAACAGTTCATGCGGCGGTTGATTGGGCAAAGATGTTTCCTGAGTCACGGCTGATTGTGGTGACATCGTTCACGGCAGCAGCCGTTTGCCTGGCGAATCGGCACAAAGAACTCCGCGCGGTTTTGGGAAATAACGCCGCGCAAATCACGCAAGACACCAAAGCCGTCAACGCCAACATGATGGTGATGAATCCCCACGGCGTGAGTCCGTATCAGTTGCAGGATTTTTCCAAAGCGTTTTTGCTTGCTCCGAATCACTGCGGGAACGATTTATGGGAAGCATTCAACCGGATTGAGGACAGAGGTCAAAACCATGAGAATCGGTGAAGTGATTGGAACAGTGACATTGAGCCGGTCGTGTCCTGAAGTTGTCGGGGCGCAGTGGAAAATTGTCGTGCCGTTCGGATTGGACGGCTTGTTGGAACAGCGTCGCGGTGATGCCGAGGAAGTCATTGTTTACGACGAGTGGAGTGCCGGACTCGGAGAATGGATCGCGTTCAGCGAAGGAGGCGAAGCGGCCAAGCCGTTTTATCCCGATCTGAAACCGGTTGATGCTTATTGTGCCGCCATTTTGGATACCATCGAAATTGATCACCGGGTCACGCAATTTCAATAATAGACGCGACGCGAAGCCCGGATCGACTGTTGCGGTTTTGTGAAAAACGAAACGAAAGTTTGCCCCGTTACGGGCCTATCATCACTATAAATTGAGAAATTAAAGAGAATCAAAATGATTAACATTCACCAGATCAAGGAAGAGATTTGTGACATCGGACGCCGGATTTACAACAAAGGATTCGCGGCCGCCAACGACGGAAACATCAGCTATCGGGTCGATGAAAATCGTGTTGTCTGCACGCCGACCCAGATTTGCAAGGGGTTCATGAAGCCGGATGACCTTTGTGTTGTCGATATGGAGGGGAACCAGATCGCCGGACATCGTAAACGGACAAGCGAAATCCTGCTCCACGTGACGATCATGAAACGGCGTCCCGAAGTGAAATCGGTCGTGCATTGCCATCCGCCTCACGCTACGGCGTTCGGAATTGCCCGTGAAGCGATTCCTCAGTGTATTTTGCCGGAAGTCGATATTTTCATGGGAGATGTGCCGATTGCCAAGTACGCCATTCCCGGCGGTCAGGGATTTGCCGACACGATTCTGCCGTTTGTTGATAAAACGAATATCGTCGTGCAGGCCAATCACGGAACGGTCAGTTGGGGACCGACGGTTGAACGGGCTTACTGGCTCACCGAACTTCTCGACGCTTACTGCCGTATCTTGTTAATATCACGCGACTTGGGAAAAGTTGACTACTTCACTAAGCAGGAAGCCGAGGAACTCCTTGACCTCAAATCGAAGTGGGGAATTGATGATCCGCGAATCGGCATGAAAAACTGTGAACTTTGCGCAAATGATGTGTTCCGTGAGAGTTGGAAAGAAACCGGTGTCGGACACCGTGCGTTTTCGCCGCCGACATTCAAATCAGGAGCGGATGCGTCGCCGGAAAAGGAAAAATCTGCCGCCTCCGCGACATCCGCCGAACAGGAAGCCTTGGTCAAAGCGATTACCGACCGTGTTCTTGAAGCCTTGAATCAGCGAAGATAAGCCGTAAACGAAGTTTTGCGGTTTTGATAATTTAATAAATGTACGGACAGAATAAGCAGCAGGTCTGCGGAGGGGTTGTTTGTGTTGTCCGTTCCTCGTTTTTATATAGACACTTTTCATCTCATCATTCCTTTATTTTCCGGCCATTTTGACCTCAATCCCGGAAAGTAATGTTTATCGACAATGTAACATATACAGAAGTATCTTCTCTTTTTTTGGATTTTTTAGTTGAGAACGATTGGAATATCGGCTAAAATTACCAATATAGAGAAAAATAAGGAGTTTTCTCCAAGAAAAGGTTGGAAAACTCCCGGCGAGTGATTAAGATAGATATCATCAACGGTCTTGTCCCATGAGTCTGTTATAAAAACAGACTTTGAGACAATGTTCGATAGACAGTGATGTCCGGCGGACTGTGTCTGAAGTCCGAAAGACAATAACCTTATCGAAAAAACACCGCAACTTATCCTGAGTCAGGTAAAAAAACGCCCCATTGTTCTGTTCTGAGAGAGGAAAAATATGAAACACCGCTCAAATATGATGTTCCCCATCGCGGCATTCACCGCAATAATGATGGTGTCGGGACTCTTTGCCCAAGAAGCAGAGGACGATCCGTTTGCCGCTGATGACAGCTCCGTGACGGCAACGGCCCCGGATGATGCCGTTCCCGCTGTTATCCCGGCAGTTCTCCCGGCAGCCAAGCCGCCGGTTGCTCCCGCGGCACCTGTTGTTCCGCCTGCCGCTGTTCCTGCCGACATGTTTGCCGATGAAAAAAACAGTACCGTAGAAGAGGGACTTGCGGTTGAAACGGCCTCGGAATCGGGAACGGTCGAGACCTTCACCGACAAAGACGGTACCACGTATTTTGCGTTCGGCGTGAAAGCCTCGGTACCGGCGACCGCTGTGACGGATGCGGAGGTTGCCATTTTGGTGGAGACATCGACCACTCAAACCGGTCAACCGATTCAGACGGCACTTGAGGTTCTGGACAAAACGCTCGCCGGACTTCCCAAAGGAACGAAAGTGCAGCTTTTCTCCGCGGATGTTCAGGCCGTGTCTTTGACCAAAGGGTTTGTCGCAACGGATGATCCGGTTCTCAAGCAAGCGGTGGCTGATTTGAAAAAGGTCACGCCTTTAGGGGCAACGGATTTGGCCGGTGACATTCAGACGGCCGTCAAGTCGTTCGCTCCGGACTCGAAAGCGGTTCCTGTGATACTTTATATCGGTTCCGGCAGAAGTGACGCCAAACTCATGGATGCCGATGCCGTGGCCGATCTGACTTTTGAATTTCAGACCAAACAGATTCCTGTGAATTTCTATGCTGTCGGCGAAGCGGTGGACTATCCGGCTCTCGGAGTCCTCGCCAACCAATCCGGCGGACTTGTCGTGGATTCTGAAACGGTCGCTTCGGAAAACGCCGGTGCGTTACTCGTTTCCGCTGTGACGGCTCCCGTGTTCTGGTTGAAGAACGTCGAATCCGTTCTGCCTGAAAATACGGATATTTATCCTGCGGTGATTCCTCCGGTGCGGACGGATCGTGAGACCATTCTGGTTGGAAAGACGGAAGAAAAACTTGACACGGTCGGATTGAAACTGGAACTGGAGTCGAAGTTCGGTGAAACGTTATTGAGTTTTAACGGAGTTCCCGCCGCGTCGGATGATTTCAACGCTTATTTACGGGATGTGGTCAGCACAGCGGAAGCCGATCAGGGCTGTACCTTGATTACGGCCGGTCGTGACTGGCTGGAGCGGGTCAAGAATGACAATATTGAGTCGAACCTCGCCATACGTGAACTGGCCGATCAGGCAAAAGAGGTTGGTGCCGAAGAGACTGCGGCGGCAATTGAAACGGCAATGAATCTCGGCACTCCTGCGGCGGGGTCTCTGCTTGATCAGGCGGAAGCGGCGGAGGTGAAAAAACAGCCGGGAATCATTGACAAAGTTGTTTATTCCCAGGCACTTGTGGACACACAGCTCACGAAAGAGATCAATCACACGTTAGCTGTTGCCGGGAAAATGATGAAAGACGACCCGGACGGCGCACAAAACATCCTCAGGCTTTCGATCCAGCAAATCAGTCAGGAAACGGTGTTATCGCCGGAAAAACGCAGGGCACTCGTGAATCGTTTGGAAAATCTGGCGAAAGAAGCGAGCCGCGAATCCTATCTTGCGGAGGTCAAGCGTCAGCAGGCCCGCGAACGGTATTTTGCGAATATCGAACGTACCGCTATTTACGATGCTTTGGAATCGCAGACCAAACGTATTTCCGCCATCATGCGGCGTTATTCCGCTCTCATGGCGGCCAAAGATTACGTCAATGCGGGAATTCTGGCTCAAAGTATCCGTGACGAAGCCCGTCGGATCGGCGACACCGCTCCGGCAATGGGGGCGCAGATCGCCCGCTGGACAAATACGCTGGACTTGTATGAGACTTACAAAGTTCAGCGTGACATCGGAATCGTTGACAATGTGATCAACCTTCACCGGACGAATGTGCCGATTTCCGACGACCATGTGCTTGTCTATCCGGAACCGGAGATATGGACACTGCTTTCGGAGACGCGGCGTAAGATTTACAACGCGTTCGACCTGGCGATTCAAACCGAATCGGAAAAAAAGATCACCAAGTCGTATGATCAAATCACGAGTCTGGAATCCGAGGACACACCGCTTTCCGATATTCTTGACCAGTGGGCGAAAGAATTCGACATCAATGTCATGACCGATACAGCGGCACTTAGCGAGGCAGGTATTGATCCGGCATCGCTGACGGTTTCCGTTAATGCTTCCGGAATCAAATTCCGCAGTCTCTTGAAACTGGTGTTGAGCCAACATGGCTTGGCCTGTTGCATTAAGGACGAAGTTTTGCTGATTACGACAAAAGAGATTGCAGACGAGTACCTTGTGACAAAAGTTTATCCGATAGCGGACCTCGCCATGACGATTCCCGCACCTCAGCTTCGCGGAACCAGCAGCGGCGGTTACGGCAATAGCAGCGGCGGCGGTTACGGCAACAGCGGTGGCTATGGCGGCAGCAGCGGAGGTTATGGCAATAGCGGCGGCGGTTATGGCGGCGGTAACAGAGGTTGGAATGTTCCGTCTTCGTATGACAACCTCATCCGGAACAATCTCATCAACAACGCTCTCATCAATCAGCGTCCGCTCGACAAAACGAGGCCGAATGTTTTGTTCAATGTCATTGATGAAAGGCCTGCCGATGGTGCCAAAGTCCGTTCAGAGAATGGGAACGCAGCGGCGGAAAAACGGATTCGTCAAAACATTTTGTCGCTTGCCGGCGGAAAGATTGATGAATCAGACCCGGAAGCGGTCTGGAACGCCGTGTTCGGTGATTTGCAGCCTTCGGACAACAACATCCGGTATGCGGCTTCTTCGCTGATGAAGAAAGAGTCCTTCCGCATGACCGCTTCGCTCATTTATCGGGCGATTCAGAAAGATCAGGCGGAAACCTGGATGACAATGCTCCTTCCCATGGCTTTGGAAGCTGCCGGAGCGCCGATTGCAGAGCAGGAACGGGCGTTACTCTCGACGGCACCGTATCAGGTTTCGCCGATGGAACGTCTTTCGCTGGGAGCGTCGCTGGAAAAAATCGGGGCAAAAGAGCGTGCCATGCAGTTTTATCATGAAACATCCAAACTGGCTCCGGAACTTCCCGATCCCTATATTTATGCGGTTCGGCTTGCGGAGGAGTTGAATGACGATAACGCGAAAAAATGGGTCAGTTTGGGAATTGCCGCTCAGGATTGGCAAGGCCGGGAGGTGCCGGAAGTTTATCAGCGCGGTAGGAACATCTATCAGGGGTTGCTTGAAAAAATGCGTTCTGAAAACCGCACCGAAGAAGCGGATGCGTATGAAGCGGCAATGAAACAGGCACAGGTTCGTGACTGCGTTGTGGTGCTGGAATACGTCGGCGATGCGGATGTTGAGTTGATGGTCAAAGAACCGGCACAAACAATCTGCTGGTACAATCAGCCGCGGACCACTTCCGGCGGATTCCTCGTTTCTTCGAAGAATGACCCGAAAACGGCAGTGAAAAAGAAAACTTATGTCTGTCCCGAAGCGTTCAGCGGAAAATATGAAGTACTGGCGAAAAAATTCTGGGGAACGGTTCCGTCCGGAAAAGTCTCTGTTCGCGTCATCACACATTGGGGTACGGATTCCGAAGCCTCCGAGGAACAGTCTCTTCCGCTCCATGGAGAAAACGGTGCAGTCAAGGTGGTGTTCGACCTGAAAGACGGCCGCCGCACAGGCTCGCTCGAAGAGGCCATTGTGAATAATGCTGTCCGTGAACAGCAGAAAGTCCGTGATATGAATTTGCTCTCGAAAAAGATTGTGATGGAATCCTCTCACGCGGTTCTCGCCGACACGATCAGCTCAAGTGACAGTACCAATAACGCGGTCACAACTAATCCTGCGTGGAACTGGTGGCTTCCGCAAACCGCCGTCGGTTATTCGCCGCAAATCACAACGATTCCGGTAACGGCTTCGTTGGAAGAGGCCCTCGCGGTGGTTTCGGCAGACCGTTGTTACGTCCGTGTGACACCGAATCCTCTGTTCTCGCAGATTCTTGATGTCTTCACGTACAACACGATGGACGGTTCTTCGACCAG
>JAISQK010000077.1 GCA_031274255.1 Planctomycetaceae bacterium
ATGGTGATCACCAAAAAGCGGCAGGAGAGCGTTTTGGGGGAATGGTCACGTGTCAAAAGGGATTTTTGGGCGGGCCGCGACGATTGAAGAAGGGATTTTGCCTCCGGCGGCCAACGCGAGGGCGTTGGATCCCGATAGGCTCACGCTCACTTCGTTCGGTTCGCCGCCAGTTGGAGAAATCTTTCCACGAGAAGCCGAAACAACGTGAAAAAGATGACAATGAACGCCGACCGCGCAGCCGGGAGGCAACTGCGATGGAACAGCATGTTCCCCGTCCCGAGAGCCACGAACCCGTTCGCGATGCTCACTGGAGTCCGCGAGCGGAACAACGCCTCCAACCGCTTGCGATGTGCAATGGAACGGCACGTTCCCTCACGCTCACTGCGTTCGGTTCGCCGCCAGTTAGAAAAATCTTTCCAACTTGAGGCCGAAGGCAATCCGCCCGCCGGGGCTTCCCGGCTGCAACGTCACGTTGCCAAACATCCGAAGCAATCTCCGTTCATGGTGAAATATTTTTCCGCCGGCTTGAATCTCAGAGATGCCGCGGATATAATAAAATCCGTATGAATTTCAAGATGGCCGGTCCGGCGTCACCCCATAAAACATCATATCCCGAAAAGGAAAGAACAATGAAACGACGTGATTTTTTGAAGACCGCAGGTTTAACCGCACTTGCCGTAACACTTCCGTTTCGTCAGTGCCTCAGTGCCGACACAAAAAAGGCGAAAGTATTGTATTTCACCCGTTCCCAGGGATTTCAGCACGATCCGGTCAAACTCATCGACGGGGGACCGAGTCTTTCGGACAAGGCGTTCCTCAAGTGGGGCGAAAAACATCATATCGAGTTTGTCTGCGGCAAAGACGGCACGATTTTCGACGGTGATCTTGATCAGTTCGACGGATTCGTGTTTTACACCAGCGGCAATTTTCTGGAAGAAAAAGCAACCGACGGTTCCAAACCGATGTCCGAGGAAGGAATGAAACGGTTCCTCAAGGCCGTCGAAGACGGAAAAGGATTCGTCGGAATTCACGCCGCCCCCGATTCCATGAAAACGCCCGGCGAACTGTTCGAGAATCAGGAGAACGTGCATCCCTACATCTCTCTGATCGGCGGCGAATTCGTCAAACATGACGCCCAGCAGGAAGCAAAGTCGCTCATTACCAAACCGGTTGACCTTCCCTGGCTGAAAGACAAAGGAGACTCCTTTCTGCTGTTTGAAGAGTGGTATGCGCTCAAGAATTTCAGCAAGGACATCCATGTCATTCTCGTTCAGGAGACGAACGGCATGAAAGGCCCGACTTACAACCGGCCGCCGTTTCCCTCCACATGGGCCCATCTCTATGGCAAAGGACGCTCCGCCTACACGTCAATCGGACACCGCAACAACATCTGGGAAGACGATCATTACGTGCAGTTTTTCGGCGAATTGATCGAATGGTCCATCGGCCGCTTTGATATGGATTTGACCCCGAATATTGATCAGGTCACACCGTCGGCCTCCGTTTTACAAAACAAATGAAGCAAAAATCCGTCCGGCGGTCATGTTCCTTGCGGAATCGGAAGTTGCCGGATGGGATTTTTTCTCTCTTGTCAGGAAATTTTGTATTTTTACGCTTGCGTTTTCGTGATTTTGCGGATAGAATCAGAGAAAGAGCATTTTCACACAGTTCCTCAAGTTAAGGAGATTGTTTAGTCATGACCCAAAGTTTCAGTCGTTTTTGTCTTGCTGCGGTTATTTTTGAGACACTTTTCTGTCTCAATCCGGCGTGGTCGCAGGTGAAGAAGGATGTCCGGTTATACCCCGATTCCGGAGAATTTGCCGCGGTCACAGAAGAAATTCAGAAGAATCATGTGCTGAATTTTCTGGCGCATTCGCAGGCAAAGCTCATCGCCGCCGAAGGGGTGAGTTCCGCTCCGCTTCTTATTGATGGCGACGCCGGACAGTTGGGCGGCGACGGCCGCGTCACGGTGAGCGGTAAACCTTCGCGGATTGTGTACTCGCTCGGAAGACCGTGTTCCATCAAGGAAATCGTCATTTGGTCGGCAAATATTGATTCCCGTTCCCATCAGGATTTTGAGATTCGTCTTGCCAAAGGAAATCCTGACAAACCCGGTCAGGTTCCTGTGTTTCCGGCGGAAGCAACATTGACCTCCGGTGATAAAGTGCTGGGAGCGAATCGCGGAGCCGTCGGAACACGGTTTTTTGATGAGTCAGGAAAGACTCTTTTTGATGAAAAGTATGACTGGGTGGAGTTCCGCATCTGGCGGACCTATCCGAGCCGTGCAGGTGACCCGGCCAAAGAAAACAGCAAGGCTCAAGACTGGTCGTCTTATGTTGAGCTTCAGGTTTTGGGGGACATCAACGATCCGTCGCTGTTTGCTTCCGAAGAGGAACGTCAGGCGTGGATTCTTGCGGAAGCCAAAAAACGGGCCGACCGCCGGTTGAGATCGTTAGGGGACGAGATTTATTTTGCCGTGACCAACACCAAATCGCTCAAGCGGTACATTGAAGACATGTGGAAGAATTTTCCTGATGTTTTCGATACGGAAAAGGAACTCGCACGATGGAGCGAATTTGAAAAACAGCTTAACCATGCGTTTCAAACGCTGGATATGACCAAACCGGAAGAGGTCGAAAAAATATTGCTGCTGGCCAAAGATTACGATGCGTTCCGGCGTGAAATTTTGCTGAAAAATCCGCTCCTTCAGTTTGATAAACTCCTGGTGCGGCGGTCGCAAAATGACGGTCTGGTGGCCAACTGGGTTTCCAACGCAAGCCGAGGCAAGGGAAATTACGGCGCGGCGGTCGGTACCTTTTCTCCGAAAGACGCACAAAGTCCGATGACGATCATTTCCGAAAGTCCCAACGGCTCGTTCATCGGGGATGTCTGTCTTCACTGGGACGGCAAGCGGGCACTTGTCACGGCACTTGGCGAAAACAAGACATGGCAGGTTCACGAACTTAATCTGGAAAACGGAGCACTCAGACAGGTGACCCCGTTCATGGCGTCCGACATCGACAATGTGGAAGGAATTTACATGCCGGACGGCGCGGTGACATTCATTTCAACGGCGTCGATGATGGGGGTACCGTGTGTGAACGGTTCTGATCCGGTCGGAAACATCTACCGTTTGGAACCGGACGGAAAGACGGTGCGGCAGCTCACCTTTGAACAGGATCAGGACTGGTGTCCGACGCTTTTACACAACGGCCGGATTCTGTATCTGCGTTGGGAATACACCGACATCGGACATTATTTTACGCGGATTATGTTCCACATGAACCCGGACGGCACAAATCAAACGGAGTATTACGGCAGCGGATCGTACTGGCCGAACAGTCTGTTTTATGCCAAGCCGGTGGCGGGACACGCCACGAAGTTTGTCGGGATTGTGTCAGGGCATCATGGTGTGGCACGTGCCGGAGAACTCGTGATTTTTGACCCTTCCAAAGGACGCCGTGAAACAGACGGTGTTGTTCAGCGGATTCCCGGTTACGGTCAAACGGTCGAGCCGGTGATTGCCGATGAACTGGTGCAGAAGTCGTGGCCGCGGTT
This sequence comes from Planctomycetaceae bacterium, assembly GCA_031274255.1. GTDB lineage: Bacteria > Planctomycetota > Planctomycetia > Pirellulales > Thermoguttaceae > WRMR01. The sequence continues at coordinate 3,559 of JAISQK010000077.1, forward strand.
TTTGTTCCCCTGGGCACTTAATGAGAACTATTATCTCGTTTCCTGCAAGATGAATTCCGGCAGTCCTTGGGCGATCTACCTTGTCGATACGTGGGACAACATGTTGAAACTTCGGGAAGAACCGGGTTACGGACTTTTCGAGCCGATGCCGCTGCGCTCGACGAAAGAACCGCCGACGATTGCTTCACGGGTGGAATCCGGCAGGAAAGACGCTTCGGTTTTCATCACCGATGTTTACACCGGCCCGGGGCTTCAGGATGTCCCGCGCGGCGCGGTGACAAAACTGCGTGTTTTCGCTTACAGTTACGGTTATCGCGGAATGGGAGGCCACGACGCTTTCGGAATGGAAAGTGCCTGGGATGGACGGCGGATGCTCGGCGAAGTTCCTGTGTATGAAGACGGTTCCGCCTTTTTCGAGATTCCCTCAAACACGCCGATCTCGCTTCAGCCGTTGGATTCTGAAGGCCGCGCGGTGCAGTTGATGCGTTCGTGGGTCATCGGGATGCCGGGGGAAAATGTTTCCTGTGTCGGATGTCATGAGCAGCAGAACACGATTACGCCGACCAAATTCACGTTGGCGGCCAATCACAAGCCGGGAACCATTGAGCCGTTTTACGGTCCTGAGCGGCCGTTCTCTTTCGAGGGGGAAATTCAGCCGGTCCTCAACAAGTACTGTACCGGTTGTCACGACGACTCCAAGGAAGGACGTCCGAATTTCGCCGACGCTTCACCGGGGCCGGAACATTTTTCCAAATCGTACCATGCCCTGAGTGCTTACGTGCGGCGTCCCGGACCGGAAAGCGACATCTACATGTTCCGTCCGATGGAATATCACGCCACGACCAGCGAACTCTTCCAGATACTCAAAAAAGGACATCACGAAGTGGAACTTGACGAGGAAGCATGGCGGAAACTCTACTGTTGGGCGGATCTGAATGTCCCGTTTTTCGGAACATGGTCGGAAATTGTCGCGGCACGGCAGAATGAGAACCTTCAAAAGCACATCGCCGCGGTCTCGTCGCGTCATGCCGACTTGAAAAAGCTCTACGGAGAAAATGATCTTGATTTCGAGTCCGGTTCCTTCACCGGTTACGGGACATACAAAAATGTGTCGTTCCTTCCGCCGAAAGAGCTTCCGAAACCGGATTTTTCCGCTCCGAAAGTTCCTCATTGGCCGATGACGCCGGAAGAGGCCGCCGCCGCTCAAAAACTGTTGAACCGCAAACCGCAAACAGTGAAAGTCGGTGAATTGAGCATTGAACTTGTTCCGATTCCGTCCGGTTCGTTTGTCATGGGAGACGAATGCGGCAATCTTGATGAACTGCCGCGAAGCGCCGCGACCGTCGAAAAACCGTTCTGGATGATGACAACGGAAGTCACCAATGAGCTTTACCATCTCTTTGAACCCGGCCACGACAGCCGGTACATCGACCAGTGGCACAAGGATCACACGACACCCGGTTATCCCGCGAACAAACCGAAACAACCGGTCATCCGTGTTTCGTGGAAGGAAGCAAATCAGTTCTGTCAGTGGCTCAGTCAAAAAACCGGCAAAACATTCCGGCTTCCCACGGAAGCGGAATGGGAGTGGGCTTGCCGTGCCGGAACCGACTCTCCGATGTGGTACGGCAATCTTGAAGCGGACTTCGGAAAACTCGAAAACATGTCGGACGAAAGTACACGGCTGTTTGTCGTACGGGGGGTGAATCCTCAACCGGTGTCCCATCAGGATTATCAGGCGTTCATCCCGCGAGCTGTGGGAATCAAAGACGGTAACATGATCGCTCAGGAGGTCGGTAGTTATACCCCGAATCTTTGGGGGCTGTTCGACATGCACGGAAGTGTCGCCGAATGGACGCTTTCCGACTACAAACCGTATCCGTACCAAGCGGAAGACGGCCGGAACAGCGGAGATTCCGATGCGATGAAAGTCGCCCGCGGCGGTTCCTGGCGCGACCGTCCCATCCGTTCGCGTGCCGGATTCCGGTTGAACTATCAGCCTTGGCAGAAGGTTTTCAATGTCGGTTTCCGTGTTGTCATGGAAGAGTGATGACTCAAATCAAGACGCGAGCCGGCAGCGGCAACGTGACGTTGCATCCGGTAGCCTTCGGCTTCCAGTTGTAAAGATTCTCTAACTGGAGGCGACGGCCAACGTGGCACGTTGG
>JAISQK010000260.1 GCA_031274255.1 Planctomycetaceae bacterium
CAAAATGCCACATTTCATCAAATTCCATCTGCGTGATCTCCCCGGACACTTCCGGTTCCGGCAGGCTTTCTCCGAACGACCGAACCCAGCGATAGACAAGGGTATGATTGATTCCGAGAATTCGTCCCATCATTCGATAAGAGCCTTTTGCCATTGCGTAAAACAAAATGCAGAGCGACTTCTTGGCGGCAACCTTCTCGTTGGTACGCTTGTCGCCTTCCCGATAATTACACCCGCAGTCTTTGCACCGATACCGCTGTTTGCCTGCGACCACGCCATTTTTGACCGCTCGTTCCGAGCCACATTTCTTGCAGAGAGACATAATATTCCTACTCCTTATTCTTCCAAAAGAAGCATTGTAGCATGTATCTATATAAAAGTCAACACTCTCAAAAAATTATATGCCAATATCTCGAAAGAAGGTACAACTATATTGTTGAAGCGATTAAAATAACCAAGAACATTGATGATTTTGAAAAGATTGCTCGTAAACACAAATCTTTTGCGCGGCTTAAAACGTTTATTGAGAAAATTGCAAAATAATTTACTCGGAGTATATCAATGAAATCAAACGCATGATGTATATCATTCGATTCGAAATGAACTTATAAAAAGGACTCTCGACAACAAAGATATTGCATATACCAATTGCAAAAATTGAATTAATCTGTCCACCAATAGATTTGGGCTCTTGACTAACATCTTCTGGTCATTTTATCCGATTTTTGACGGTATTCAAGAGGGTTTCCGCACGAGGATGGTTCCTGAATTATGAATTTCCGCCTCTCATCATATTCCGGTACTCCGCCGGAGACATTCCCATATAGCGGCGGAAGACGGTCGCAAAGTATTGCGACGACGAAAAGCCAAGCGACAGAGCCGTGTCAAGGATCGTCTGATCGGTTCGAAGCAGCATCTGACAGGCACAATCCACTTTATACCGGACTTGATAGTCTGCCGGTGTCGTTCCGATCTCTTCCTTAAAACGATGTTTGAAGCGGGACTCCGACAGTCCGGATTCACGGGCAAGTTGTTTCATTGTGTGAAACGTCGCCTCTTCCGACTTGATCCGATGGACCGCCCGGACAATTCCTGAGGAAGTTTCATTTCGAGGCTGTTCCTGTGCCGCCTCAATCAGGTCAAGCAAAAAACGGAGAAGATGGTTGCGGACATTGATGAGAAATAACGGGGGGTTTTTCCCGGATGCTTTGTCCGAAGGAACCGCCGTTTCTTTTTCAAAAGCGGCAAAGACCGACTCAAGGTCCTTTTGTCCTCCGATTTTCAGTTTGAAATGACGTGACGGAAACTGAAACAGCTTTTCGTAAAGAATTTTTCCATTGCCGGAGGACATGCCGAGATACTCGGACTTCGCCGACGGCGGCTGAAGAATCAGCCAGTAAAGTCTCCCTTTCCCTTCACGAAGGAAACCTGTTCCGTGGGACTCCTGCGGGTAATTGATCAAAACATCACCGCCGTTCAGAAAATAATCTTCCTCATTAACGCGGTAAAACTGACGTCCTTCGGCAAGGTAGCAAATTTCCAGCAGTTGACCGTGATCGTGCATCTGCAGCGGGGAACGGGCTTCCCGATAAAGGTAACGTCCCAAAACGAGGACATCCTGAAAACCGAACAAACGAAAATCCAGTATCTGACGTTCCCGGGAAGGATCAATGAGAATCTTGTGCATGGAAATTTCCTTTGTTCAATCTTGTGCTAAGCACGAATTTGAACGACACGACATACAAATTCGGTTATAATATCTGTAGTGTCGGTACTCAAACACCGGTTTGCAGTCTCAAAACACTGTTTTCATTGTAATCCCGCGGGAAAAAATTTTCAACGGCGGAAAGGACCTGAAATTGACAGGAAAATCATGATGTATGGAATCCTTATTAACGGTGCCGGTTGGGCGGCGCGGCAACACGCGGCCGCGTATTGTCAGCGTTCCGATTGCCGGATTGTTGCGGTCAACGATATTTCCGAAAGTCGCGCGGCGGGTTTTGTTGCGGAACTCGGACTGGAAGATGTCCGTCTTTATACGGATCTGAGCGAGGCGGTGCGGCATCCGGGAATTGATGTGGTGTCCGTTTGTACTCCGCAGCATCTGCACTGTGAAAACGTCTTGCAAGCGGCGGCGGCGGGGAAGCATCTTGTCATTGAAAAACCGGCGGCGGTCCGTCCCGGCGATCTTTACCGGATGCGTGACGCGGTTGCCGGGTCGGGCGTGAAAACGGTGGTCAGTTTCGTGCTGCGCTGGAATCCGCTGCTCATAACGCTCAAGAAAATGCTGGCCGACGGCATTTTCGGCGAACCGTATTATGTGGAAGTCGATTATATGAGTTACAACGGCAGTTGGTGGGGCGGCTGGAACGACGCGAGAACCGTCCGACAGGGAGTCAGTGCGTCTCTGGTTGCCGGATGTCATGCGATTGACGCCGCACGCTGGTTAAGCACGACCGATCCGAACGCCGCCGCGCTGCCGAAAGAGGTTTATGCCGTCGCCGGCGGACGCAGGAAGGGAAAAACGCGGGAATTCAATCCTCTCAACAACACATGGAAAGAAGACGCACCGCCGATGGAATACGACGGCCTCGAAGTGATTTTGATGGAATTTACAAACGGCGTGCGTGCAAAGGTTTGTGTCAATGCCGAATGTGTGATGCCGTACCGCTTTCCGATCCGCATTTTCGGCGACCGCGGAACCGCGATCGACAACCGGATCTGGTCGGAGTTTTTTCCGAAGCAGAACGACTGGATGGAATTTCCGGTGATTCTGCCCGATTCCAGTGATGTGTCGCATCATCCGTTTCAAGCGGAAATCGACCATTTCATCGACTGCATCACGCAGAATACCGAGTCCCATTGCCGGCTCGAAGACGCGGTCCGCAGTCATGAAATCGTTTTCGCCGCGATCCAATGTTACCAAACGCATTTGCCCGTCCCATTTTAACGAATCAGCAGAGACGATGATGAACGGTTTTGAACGAATCAACCGCGTGCTCGGCGCCCGGGAAACGGATGTTGTTCCCGTGATGCTGCATAACTTCATGTCCGCGGCGCGCGAAGCGGGAATGACCATGCAGCGGTTTCGGAGCCGGCCGGAAAACATGGCCCGCGCCTTCCTTGAGGCGTCACGGCGGTACGGACTCGATGGAATCCTGACCGACATGGACACCGCGCTGGAGGCCTCCGCCCTCGGAGCAAAAACCTCCTTTGAAGAAGACCTTCCGGCAAGAGTCGTTGCACCGGTTTCCTGCCGGATCGAAGAGGTGGCAGAACGGATTTCTCCTGAAAAACTGCGTGATGACGAACGGATTCGGATTTATCTTGAAGCGATTCACCTGATTCGGGAAGCGGTCGGCGGGGAATTGTTGATTCGCGGAAATGCCGATCAGGGACCGTTCAGTCTGGCGGCGGCGGTTTACGGCATCACCAACATGATGGTCGATTTGATGAACCCGGAAAAAGAAGAGGCGATCTTCCGGCTGATTGAGCGGTGTTACGAGGTCCATCTGGAGTTTCACCGGATGGTCAAAGAAGCCGGTGCGGATATCACCAGTTTCGGGGACAGCATGGGAAGTCCCGACCTGATCTCGCCGAAAATGTACAGAAAGTTTGTCGAGCCGTTTCAAAAGCGGCTGGCCGAAGAACTGTCGCAATCAGGAATACGTACCGTGTGTCACATTTGCGGCAAGACCGACAAAATACTGGAACCGATGTCGGAGTGCGGTTTTGCCGGAGTGGAGCTTGATTACAAAACGGATGTGACCGGCATCCAAAAAACAATGGCCGGAAAATCAACGGTGTTCGGCATCATTGACCCTTCCGGCGTGTTTTGTCTGGGAAACGAAACAACGGTTCGGGAAACGGCGCAAAATGTCCTTGAGACCTTTCACGGACGCGGACTGGTGATCGGCGCCGGCTGTGCCTTGCCCGCCGAAACGCCGCCGGAGAATATCCGAATGTTCGTCGAAACCGTGCGGAATTATCCCCTCCGGGGACACGGTGACATTTCCGAAGTGAACATTCCGCCCTTGACAGGGTTGTGAAGCAGAAGTGAAGCAGAAAAGTATGAAGTTTAAGTTTCAACCGTTTTAAGGAAAGGTTATTTTATGAAAAAGTTCGCAAATGTTAATTTAGGGGGGGGGGGCAGTATAGCGAAACTCTTCGCATTCACCCTCGTGGAACTCCTTGTCGTGATTGCCATCATCGGCATTTTGATTGCACTCCTTTTGCCTGCCGTTCAGGCGGCACGGGAAGCGGCACGGCGGATGCAATGCACCAATAATATGAAACAGATTGCTCTGGCGATGCACAATTATAACGACACCCATTCGCGTCTGCCGCATAGTAACGGCGGTTCCGACACCTCCGTCGGCGGACGCGGAACTGCCGGCTGGAACTGGGCGCCGAGAATCCTTCCGTTCCTCGAAGGGACGGCAACGTTTTCCCTCATTGACTGGTCCAAAGTTCCTTACGACCGTCCGTCCGCGTGGACAGGTACGAACCATGATCAGATGATGAACGACCAATCCGTTCAATGCAATTACAAAATCATGAGAACCATTTATCCGAACTTCCTTTGCCCTTCCGATCCGTTAGGCAGAGAATTTACGGGCGAAGAGGGTTACAGTGTTTCCGGCGGCATTCAGGTCAACAATAACTGGACGTTATCCCAATGCGATTATGCGGCCAACATCGGCGATTACCGTAATTACACCGGAGTCGGCTATGGAACGAGCGGCAATCAGACGGTCGTCGGTTATACGGGAGCGGGAAACAATGTCACCAGGCCCCGCGGTCCGATCGGGGTGTGCGGCTGGGCGGCGGCGTTGGGAGAAATTCCCGACGGGCTTTCCAACACGTTTCTCCTCGGCGAATGTATCGGAACGTTGAGTCATTGGCAAAACTGGGGATCGCAATGTTTCGCCAGTACCGCTCATCCGGTCAACTCCCGTAACCAGTGGCTGATTGAAAGACTTCCCAACAGTGCTGGATCCATTGACATCGACGGTCTGAGAGCATGGGATTGGAATGTCGGTTTCCGAAGCATGCACACCGGCGGTGCCAACTTTGCCATGGGAGACGGTTCTGTTCATTTTGTTTCGGAAACCGTGGACGGAACCGCGTACCGTGCCTCGGCATCGCGTGACGGCGGCGAATCGCAAAACGCTTTATAGAAAGGAGGAGCAAACATGAAATCTCTTTTTGCAGCTAATTTCACGGCGTTTTTGATGATCGTGCTGTTTTTCGGTGCGGGATGCGGTTCGGGAAAACTTCCGCTCGGCAAAGTGGAAGGAACCGTCACTTATGACGGCAAACCGTTGAAACAAGGCGCGATCATTTTCACGGTACCGGGAACACGCGACGCTTCCGGAATCATCGAAAACGGGAACATCCTGAAGGTCACCACATTTACGGACGGCGACGGCGTGCCGGTCGGTGAGGCTCTTGTTGCCATCGTCGCGGTTGATCCTTTGCCGGATGTTCCGCCCCCCGCGGAGACGCCGAATGTTTCCCCCGGCACTCCCGGCGTGTCTCAACCGTCGGGAACCGGCGGTCAAAAGTTCTCGATTCCGGTTCGTTACACCAACACGGAAACCAGCGGATTGAAAGCCTCCATCACCCCAGGCGTCAATACACTGCAATTTGATCTTACTCAATAGAAATGGAAAACTCCTTATGAAAGGAACAATGATGAAACGACGGTTTTTACAACAGAGTCTTCTTTTACCGGTACTCTTTTTGTGCGGTGCCGGTCTTCTTCGGGCGGAATGGACGGTCGAAAAGAATGACCAAACGGGACAGTGGCTCATTTTGGAAAACGGCAAGCCGGTTTTGCAATACAATTACGCCATTCTCCCTTTGCCGGAAGATTTTTGGGACAAGGTGAAAAGTAATGAAGCCTACGTTCGAAAATATGCCGTTCCCCGATGTGATTACATTCAGCCGCTCTTTGATCTTGACGGCAATCCGGTCACCAAAGACTGGAGCGACGATCATCCGCATCACCGCGGCATTTACTGGGCATGGCCGGAAGTCGGTTACAAAGGCGAATTCGGCGATTTACACGCACTTCAGACCATTTTCGCGCGGCCGACCGGAAAAATCGAAACGGTACGGAAAAACGGACAACTCCGACTCACCGCCGAAAATGAATGGAAGTGGCAGGACAAGGAACCGATTGTCAACGAACAGGTGACGATCACCGTTTTCCCGCAAGACAAAAACGGACGGAAGATCAATCTCGACCTCCGTTTCGAGGCACTGGCGGACGAAGTGACGTTGGCGCGTCGCGGAACACAAAGTTACGGCGGTTTGAATATCCGTATGCTGCCGCTCGCCGACTGGAAAGCGAATGTGTTCCACGCGAAAGAAGACGCGGCACAAAATCCGGCCTGGGTTTCTGCTTCGTGGAAAAATCCGAAATCGGACGGACGCACGGAGTTGACGGTCTTGGAAAAAACAACGAATCCCGATTATCCGGGTGCTTTTATCCAATTCCCGAACCTGAACTGGTTTCAACCGACATTCCCGAAATCGGGAACACGTTACACGTTGAAAAAAGGCGAGCCGCTCGTTTTGAATTATCAACTTTGGATACACAATGCCGCCGATGACGACACCGCTAAAAAAGAAACGTGGGAAAAATTCCAAAAGGAAAAATAACAAATCGTGAACAGTTTATGATCACCCCTTACAAAAGGAAAATTTTTATGAAGCTTACGACAAAAACATCAGTATCACGCCGCCGTTTTTTGCAGACGGCATCGGTGATTGGCATCAGTTCGTTTTTCGCTCCGGCGATTCTTGCCGACAAGAGTCCGAACTCAAAATTGAACATTGCCGTGATCGGTGTCGGCGGCCGCGGCGGACAAAACATCGCGGAACTGGTTGCGGAAACCAACGGCTCGGAAAAACTTCTCGCTTTTTGCGATGTCAACGCCAACACGCTTGCCCAGCAATCGGACAAGTACAATGTCGAACACCGTTACAAAGACTACCGCGATCTGCTTGAGGAAAAGGGAAAGGAACTTGACGCCGTTCTCGTGGCGACGCTTGACCACACGCACGGCATCATTGCGTGCAGTGCCATGAGTCTCGGACTGCACTGTTACTGTGAAAAGCCGCTGGCCAATTCGGTCTGGGAAACGCGGCAAATGACCGATTTTGCGAGGAAAAAGAACCTCTGCACGCAAACCGGCACACAAGTCCGGTCATGGCCGTCGGGACATTACTACCGTGCTATTGAACTGATCCGCTCCGGCGCCATCGGCCCCGTCAGCGACATCGCCGAAGTGCATGTCTGGTGCAACGGAACTTATGTCCCGAAAGAAGACCCTGTCGGCAGTTCGCCGATTCCCGACGGGTTGGATTACGATCTCTGGCTCGGTCCGACTCCGTTCCGGCCGTTTCATCACGCATGGCTCTCCTTCAGCAAATACGGTTTCTGGCATTCCGGATGCGGATGGATTACCGGCATGGGACCGCACACCATTGATCTGGCATGGACGGCTCTCAATATGACGCCGCCGAGTCTCATTGAAGTGGAGGGACCGGAACCGCACCCGCTTTACAACCGCGACAAACAGCATATTATATGGACGCATCAACATGCCGATGGAAAACCGTTGAAACTGCACTGGTACGACGGCGACCGTAAACCGGAGGGAATCCCGAAAGACCGAATGGATTCCGGTCAGAATGCCGGAGTGCTGTTTGTCGGGAAAAACGGGTCATTGCAGGTGCATTACGGTTATCACACGTTGTTTCCGGCGGAACAGTTTGCCGGTTATCCTGCGCCGGAACCGGTGTATCCGCCGAGCGTCGGACATCATCGGCAGTGGCTCGAAGCGGTCAAGGCGGGCAAACCGGAAAGGTGCGAATGCCGCTTTGAATACGCCGGTCCCTATATGGAGGCTATTTCCGTCGCGGCACAAATGCACCGCACGGCGGTAAAGAAAGTCCTTTGGAATCCGGAGACGATGCAAACCGATTCCGAAGCTGTCAACAAATATCTCAAACCGTTTTTTCGTGACGGCTGGACATTTCCCGCCTGTGACTAATCCCTCAAAAGACCGCTTATGATCAATCCTCTCCTCCGGCAGGCAACGAAAGCAAATGTGTTCCGAACGGAAACATTGAAGCTTTCCTGCCGTGAAACCGTATCGCAATTGGCGAACGAATCTTTGCGTGTGGTCGTTTCCTCGCAGGGAGCCGAAATGCTGTCGTTGTCCGATGTTCGCAGCGGCGTCGGCTTTCTTTGGCAGGGAGACGCCCGATACTGGAACGCCCGGTCGCCGATTCTGTTTCCCATTGTCGGACGGGTTCAACAGGGAGCTTATCTGCATCGCGGCAGACGGTACGCGATACATTCGCCGCACGGCTTCACGCAGTATTCGGCGTTTCGGCTGGAATACAGCGAACCGGACCGGTTGCGGTTTCTGCTGGAATCCTCGGAGGAAACATTGAAGCAGTATCCGTTTCCGTTCCGGCTGCGTGTGGAATACATTCTGCGCGACCAGTCGCTTCAATTACGTTTCCGCATTGAAAACACCGGGGCGGAAGAGATGCCGTTTTCGTTGGGAATACATCCGGGGTTCCGTGTTCCGATCGAAAACGAGGAGCGTTTTGAAGATTATTCGCTTCAATTTGCCGATGCCGAAGACCCTCGGCAAATACTCCTCGACGGAGTTTTTCTTTCCGGAAAACAGAGGCCGTTTCCTTTGAAAAATCAAACGACACTCCCTTTGGAACGCCGTGTGTTCGACAACGACGGCGTGATCCTGAGCGGTATCCGCCGTAAAACCGTTTCACTCCTTGATCCCGGCGGACGTAAACGCTGGTCGCTTTCGTTCGAGGATTTTGACTGTCTTGCACTATGGCAGCCGAAAAACACCGATGCTCCGTTTGTTTCGCTGGAACCGTGGAACGGTCTGCCGGATTTGAGCGGTCACGACAGCGGCGAAATCACCTGTAAACCCGGTATCAGAACGCTGAGTCCGGAAAGTCACGCGGATTTTTCGGTAGGGATTGCCATTGAAGATTATTGAGGTCCGTCTAAAATATTGATTCCGTCCCGGACGGCGGTCCGAACGGAGGAGAGATGGCGGAAACAAAATATCCAATTCCTGAAATCAAATATTTGTTCTTGACACCCGGAGTTCCTATGTGGTATAAAGACGGTTTGAAATTCGCGTGCCGGCAGTGCGGACGCTGTTGTGTCGGCGAGCCGGGATATGTGTGGGTCAATGAGGACGAAATCACGGCAATGGCCAAACAGCTCGGACTCTCACGAAGCCGGTTTGAGGCGTCGTTTGTACGGATGGTCGGCGGGAAGAAAAGTCTCATTGAACTTTCAAACGGCGACTGCATTTTCTACGACCCGGAGATTCGCGGCTGCAAATACTATAGGGTACGCCCGAATCAGTGTCAAACATGGCCGTTTTGGGAGCAAAATATTGACGGTCCCAATTCGTGGAAGAAAACAGCGAAATTCTGTCCCGGCTGCGACCAGGGACCTCTTTATGCGGAAGAGCAAATCACCGCTCTGAAAATTCAAAGCGAACTTTAACAGGATAACATTCTCATGCCGGTCATTGCCGATATTTTCAAACTGATTTTCGCGATTCTGCTGGCAACGGCCGTTTTGTTGTTGATCATCACACGTTTTCCGCTTTATAAATACATTTGGCCGGAATACCCGTTACACCACTTTTTTGTCATTCTGACAATGTATCTTACCGGAAGCTGGGGTTACAAAACCGTTGACTCTCTTCGAAAAACATGCGGAAAAGAAACAAAAGCCATGACCGTTTCGCTTTATGTTTTCGGGTTCCTCGCAGTTTATTCTGTTCTTGGATTCCTTGTTTATCTTGGAATGGAATCAATGATAGGAAGCTCTGACCTCGTGATCGTCCTTTTGGGGCTTGTAATGATTCCCGGTCCTGCGTCGATATTGATTGCCTTGTTTGTTATCATTTATACCGTGGTGATCGCGTTTTTTCTCCGCGGTCGTTTCTGGATTTTTCTCGTCACGATGTGTGTTTTGATGACAGCCCACTTTTTGTTTTTTTATATCCTTATGGAAATCGCCGCCGTTGTATAATGAGGAATGGATAAAATCATGAGTGCCGTTTCAGATATTTTCAAACTTCTCTATGCCGGACTGTTCGCTATTACGATGCTTCTTGGATTCACTTTCGGTTTATCCGACGCCGTATTTCTTACACGGTTTTATTTTTTGATGAGTTTTTCCGCAAACCTGTCAACGTATCTGATTGGTCGCTGGGGATACTATTCGATCGACGCCATCCGCAAAACAACCGGTCCTCATCGGAAAGATATAATCGTTGCCCAGGGAGTGTTCTGGTGCTGTGCCGTTTATTTTGCGTTATGTTTTTTTGAGAGAGCTCTCATGATGAAAATTCATAAGTTCCCTGATGTCATCCGAAAATATCTTTTCTCTATTATAACCCCTGAGATTTCTCTGATGATTGTTTGTCTGACGCTGATTTTTACGATCATCTTGGCGTTTTGGCTGCGCGGACGTTTCTGGACGTATCTTGCCGTGAATGTTTTTCTGAGCATTGGTTATTTTTTGTTTATCCTGCTGCATATCTGCCTCCAATGACCAGCTTCCCTACAGGAAAAGAGCGGAAAACCACTTTTATTTCTTCGACTGGATACTACCGCTCTTTAAGAAATCGCTGCTCGGATATACTTATTAGAGCGAATTAGGTTTTGAATGGCCCTCTGTACTAAAAATCAACTTTGCCGTGCAAAGTTCTCACTTATTGAATCATGTTTATATGTCACGTAACCGGTTTGCATTGCATTGTTACAAACGTCCTGAAGTTTTTGCGATCAAACAGAACAGTAAGTTTCATTCGCGTTCATTGACGAGCACACTTTTGGTACGTAAAAACCGGACGCAGGACATTCGCGGCATACGGAAAACACAGGAAAAAACATGAGCGTGAGCCTACCACCCGTCGCGGCACGCGGCCCAGCGGAGAAGGTTGGCAAAGAATTTTACGTAGTCCTCACCGACTTCCACAAAACCGCCGTCCGGCAAATCCTGCATGATCCGGCGGCTTCCCCAATCGACCAGTCCGCCGACCCAATGGGGAGCAAC
>JAISQK010000143.1 GCA_031274255.1 Planctomycetaceae bacterium
TGCAGACTGTCGTCAAACGTAATCGCCGTTCCCAAATTATCCGTTCCGGCATAGGCAATCGCTTCACGCAGCGAAATCACGCCGTCATATTCATCAACGACATCCTGATTCGTCGTCACGACGGTGGACGCGGTTTCTTTGACAGGTTCATAAGCACTCTCATACGCACCGATGTCCACGATACCTTTTTGAATCCGTGTGTTGCCGTCAAGGTCGGATGTCAACGGATTCCCGCTCGCGTCAACGGCCAAAGCGTTGTTCCCTTTGTTGATTGCCTGCGAACCTGCCGCGAGATGATAGTCACCGTTTTCCGCATCGACAAAGAGCGGTTTCAAGGAATTGTAAACAACATTACCTACAGATGTACCGCTCCAAGCAGTAAATGTTGTCAGATTGTTGGAACCGGAAACCGCCCCTGCAGAATGATAAATATCGGAACTGTTCTCTGCGACAATGCTGTTGTAGAGGTAGAGTGTCGTCGAACCATACTTGTAAATTCCTCCGCCGGAGGAAGAAGCGGTATTTCCCGCTACAGTGACATTGGTCAGTGTGCCACCGTTATTGACGTAAATTCCGCCGCCAGATACGTTTGCCGTATTCTCTGTGATTATGGAATTACTCACTGTCAGAAAACTATTGCTATTATTACTAGTATAAATTCCACCGCCATTTCCATAACTACTATTATTGACTCCAAATGCTTTATTGTCTGAAATGGTGTTGTTGGTTATTGTGACTTTGCCGTAATAACCATAAATTCCGCCGCCATCATACTCCGCAGTATTTCCTGAAACGGAACTCTCCGTGATTGTTAGCGTGCCGCCGTTATTGACGTAAATTCCGCCGCCGCTTAAAGTGGCACCACCTGTATGATGGACGCTTATACTGTCAACCCGTAAGGCGTCATTATCGGAAATCACGGAATCAGTGATGACAGCCGTAGCCGTTTCACTGATAAAAATTCCACCTCCCCGTGCTGCTTTATTTCCCGAAAATGTACTATCCGTTATGGTGGATACCGTGCCGCCGCCAACATAAATCCCGCCGCCACTACTATTGGATGTGTTTTCAGTAATCCGGCAATTCATAATATCAAGTGTTACACCGTAGCCATAAATTCCTGCACCGGATCCACCTGAAGAAGATGTTCCTACTTTTCCTCCCGTAAGTGTCAGACCAATCAGGCTGATGTCAGGCTTACTTTCAGTGTTTCTAAGATTATTGAAAATAAACACCCTTGATTTTTGATCGGCATCAATGGTAATGTTGAGATCCGCCGCGTCAATAGTAAGATTGTTGGTAATAGCAAGCTCTTTGTCAATGCGAAGTTCCGTGCCGCCAAGAACAATCACGGCATTTCGCAGACTGTCGTCAAACGTAATCGCCGTTCCCAAACCATCCGTTCCGGCATAGGCAATCGCTTCACGCAGTGAAATGAGTCCGTCATACTCATCAACGACATCCAGATTCGTCGTCACAACGGTGGACGCGGTTTCTTTGGCAGGTTCATAAGAACTCTCATACGCTCCGATGTCCGCCGTGCCGCCGACAATCCGTGTATTGCCGTCAAGGTCGGATGTCAACGGATTCCCGCTTGCGTCAACGGCCAATGCGTTACTTCCCGCATCAATCGCCTGCGAACCTGCCGCGAGATGATAGTCGCCGTTTGCGGCATCGACAAAGAGCGGCTTTGAAGGATCATGAACAAGATTATCGTCGGAAGTTTTCCCCCAACCGGTGAATGTGGTGAGATTATTAGAACCGGCAATCTCGCCACTGCGAGCAATGAAGTCCCTATCATTCGGAGCCGTGTTTTCAGCTACGATGGTATTGTTCAATTCCGCGGTACCGAGGACATACCCCCCGCCGCCAGCCAACGTCGCTGCATTTCCTGCAATTGTCGAATGAGTCACTTTCACCTTGAGACTGTTCGCCGAAAACAATCCCCCGCCGCCGTAGGCCGTGTTACCGGTGATGAGAGAATTGGTCACGGTCATTGTGCTGCCGTTGATCTGGGCCATTCCACCGCCGTTGTAACTGGAATTGCCGGAAATCATACTGTTGACAACCGTCAGTGTTCCCTGATACTGGAAAATCCCGCCCCCGTAAGCATTACTTGCCATAGGGGTTGAGTTTCCGGTAATAATACAATCCGCGACCGTCAGTCTTCCGCCGCTGTTGAAAATTCCGCCGCCGCCAACAGGGGATTGTGCGGCAGGATAACCGTTTCCCCCCGTGATGGTCAGTCCGGCCAACGAGACATCAACTGTTCCCGTAACCTGCAACACCCGCGATTTCCGGTCAGCATCAATGGTGATGTTTCGCCCGGTTGCGTCAATGGTGAGACTTTTATCAATGAGAAGCTGCGTGCCGTTCAAGACAATAGCGGTATCCTGTAAGGTGTTATCAAAGAGAATTGTCCCGCCGGCTCTGACCGTTGCAATCGCTTCGCGGAGAGAGGTCATCCCATCGTCGGGGTTGACGACATCCAGTGCCGTTGTGACAACCGTCGGCAAAACTTCATACGGCGACTCATACGCTCCGATGTCAATCGTCTTTCCCTGAAATCGCGGATTTCCCGCCAAATCCAGCGAATCAGCGACGAGACCGGCCGCAAGGGCAAATCCGCTGTTTCCCCCTTCAAGTGCCTGGGAATCTTCCGACAACAGGAAGTTGCCGTTTGCGGCATCGACAAACAAAGGCTCATTGACCGTGTATAGGAAATTGTCGCCGGAACCTGATCCCCAGTTGGTAAATGTCGTCAGGTTGTTGTGACCGATAATTGCGGAACTCGTATTGTTAATATCAACGGCGGGAAAATTCGTCAATGAAACGTTTTGCGCAACAATGGTATTGAAAAGTGTCGCGGCAACGCCCGCGTTGGTTTGATTATAAACGGCGATTCCGCCGGTACCGTTTGCCGTATTGTTTGTGACCGTGCTGTTTGTCACCGTGAGTACACTACGGTCACAGAAAATCGCGCCGCCTGTTCCACTCGTTGTGTTTCCGTAAATCAGGGAATTGACGATGCGGAGAGTACTGTTGAGGTTGAATATCCCGGCCGCATTGTTCGCGGAGTTTCCTGTGACAATGCTGTGAGTGAGTGTCAGTTCCCCATCACTGTTAGAAATCCCGCCGCCGTAACCGGACATGTTTCCACCGGTGATGGTCAGTCCCGCCAAAGCCGCCGTGACGCCGTTTGTGATGTTAAATACCCGCGATTTCCGACCGGCATCAATCGTCAGTTTTTCATCACCGAACGAAACAATCGTGACACCGCCGAATTGAGTGGAATCAAAATTGATCGCAAGCTCTGTCCCGCCGAGCGTGATTTTATTTTGCGTCTCTGTCGTGCGGACAACAATCAGATCGTTTTCGGCTGTGATCCCGGCAACAGCAATGGCGCTGCGGATTGCGGCGTCGGTCAGTTGACCGGACGGGATTTCGATGACGTTGTAATCCGACATGTTTACCGAAAGGTTTAAGTCGGCATACTGTAACCGGATCGCGTCAAATTCCTGGGCCGTGATTGTCGGTTGCACCGGATTCGCCAAAGGATACTGTGCAAGCCAGGTGTAATTTTCCAGATAACCGTTTCCTCCCGAGTAACTGCTGAAACGGTAGGAAGTATAGGATGAAGTGTACTCGATGGAAAGACTTTTGAGCACATTGGCCGCGTTCACTCCGCTGCCGTCGTCCGAATCGGTAACCAGCAGGGAAACATAATAATCATTGGCGGTATTTGATTTTGCCGTATCATAGACGGCACCCCACATCGTAATGGCATGTCCGCCGGTTCTGTTATGATATTGATCGAACCAGCCGAGACTTAAGCCGACCGCCGATCCTTCTTTCAGGTTGTTAACGACATTGGTAATACCGGAAGCGGAATTCATTGGACATACGTCAGCCGCAACCGTCTGAATATTGTAGTCCGAATAAAGCCCTCCTGAACCGGTTGGCTGCGCCCAATCTTTCCATCCCGTCGGGGTATAGTTTCCGGTAATAAACCAATCGTTTCCATAATACGAACGTCCCGCATCATCCGTGAAATTGCTACGAAAGTAATTAAAGAGATCATCTTCCGTCTGAAATCCTTTGTCACTGCCCCATCCGGCATAGGCAAGCATATTTGAAGAGGTTCCCGCCCAACAATGGTTACGGTCGCCGCTCCAGATTTTTTCGGCGTCAAACGGATTCAGGGTACTCAAAAAGGATATTGAACCGGCAATAATGCTGTTTTTTTCCGTTGCGGTAAGCCCCGTCAGATAGGCTTCCAATGTTCCGCCGACTCCCACCGTAATAGAATACGATTTTGAACCAATAGGCGAACCGGAAGACGGAGACGCTTGGGATTCGGTATCGGCGTCCGTGAAAAGAGTAAAATGACCGGCCCGGTTGGTATTTTCCGTAACTTTGATCATCTGACTCGTTTGGACATTGGCGGCGGAATCGGTCTGTAATAAGTCCGATGGATCAAGAGATTTCCGCTGAGAACCTTCCACACCGCAAAGGACAATACCGCCGAAAGCGGCATCCCCTTGTAAAACATGAACGACACCGGAATCGGCACCGCTTTGAATTTGCAGCCGGTTTTGCCCGAACGACACAATACCGACACCTCCGGAAACGGCGGAATCAATATTGATTTCCAGTGATTGGTCTCCAAAATCAATGACGGTATTTTTATCGCTTCGCACAACAATCAGATCGTTTTCGGCAGTGATCCCGGCAACAGCAACGGCGTTACGGATTGCGGCATCGGTCAACCGGTCCGACGGAATCTCAATGAGATTGTAATCCGACATGTTCGCCGAAAGATTCAGATCGGCATACTGTGAGCGGATGGCGTCAAATTCCGCCGATGTCACCGACAACAACGCCCGTTCTTCAAGCGGTTCAAACAGCAAACGGCGTGAATTTTTACGTGTGATGGTTCTGGGGACGGTTCTCATAGTGAAAAGCCTTTCCGTAAAGAATAAAGGAGCATATTATGCAGGACAACACGCCCTGCAGACAAAAGTCAAAATTCAATCATGTTCCAAGGGTATGAGTATCGGTTGCAGGGCGAATACCTTCCGAACATCCGTTTTGGTGTTCCGAACCCCGTTTAATATGTTCCGGACATCCTTTCCGGACTTTTTTTCCTCCCGTTTGATGCTGCCGGACCTCAACTCCGGACTTCCGAACTCTGAATCCGGAGTTTTGAACTCCGACGCCGGACTTCCGAAGTCCGAAAAAACGATGTTCCGAAATCCGGTCGATCTCTTCCGAAGGTCAAAAAAGACGCTCTGAAGTCCGAAACCGGGTATTCCGAAGGTCAAATCCGATGTTCGGAACTCCGCCGGGCTGTGACCATCCTGCCGGAATAAAAGCCCAAGCCTACATCATAACTTATTCCGGAATTATTTTCAAGGGAATGCCCCAAAACGGAAACACGACCAAAACCGTGGTGAATCAAGGGGATAAAAAACATGTTTTGACGTCTCAGCCCCGTGACAATCAAACAGACGGATTAAATAACATGCGTCCCGCTCTCCCCGAAACCGCCGTCTTGCCGGACCGCCCGCGTATTTTCACGGAATATTGAGACAAGTATCCGTATAGCGCAACAACCGGAAGCATAAGCGGCAAACCGTTATTTGCCGCCTACGTTCCGGTTAGATGTTTCATTTTAATCAAACAGGATTTCGTTCAGATTGTTTCCGCCTTATCAGTAGGCAAATAACATTTCCGTGTAAGTAGGAAGCGGCCAGAGATCATCATCAACGGTTTCCTCAAGAGCGTCAACCGCTTTCCTGAGTTCCAACATTGCCGGAAGAATTTTGTCGCGGCAATAATTCGCCCGTTCCTGAGTTTCTCCGTCAGGGAAACCCGCTTTTTTCGCCCGAAGCGTCTCAAGGGAGATGATGAGTGCGTCAATCTGACCGTCGAGTTTGTCGAGCAGTCCTTTCTGCGGGGAGGTTGTCGCCGTTTTTTGCAGACTTTCCTTATAACGGAACGCCGCCGGAAGAATCAGCGTACTTGCCACTTCAACGGCAGTGGACGACTCAATGTTGATAATCGTAATGTAGTTATCGCCGATGATTTCAAAACGGCTGTTCAATTCGACATCGGAGTACACTTTGTACTTCGAGAAGAGAGCAATGGACTCCTTGCTGTTGATGTGCGGGAGACAATCCACGGTGCTGACAAGGTTCGGCAATCCGCGTTTTGCGGCTTCCTCTTTCCATGCCTGCGAGTAGCAGTCTCCGCTGAAGATGATGTCTTTATGCTCTTTGACCGTTTCGATGACAAGATTCCGGACGGCCGCCTTGAAATCTTCCCCCTTGGCAACGGCGGCTTCAAGTTTGGTTGCCATGTAATCAAGACTCTCGGCCACAATCGTGTTGATGACGGTTGTGGAACCTGCCGGATTTTGACTTGAGCCGACGGCACGGAATTCAAATTTATTCCCCGTGAACGCAAACGGACTTGTCCGGTTACGGTCCCCGCTGTGACGGCTGATCGGCGGAAGAAGCGTCACACCGATTTCCAGAGGCGCCGCCTTACTGCCGGGAGTAAGACTTCCCGCGGCGAGTTGGGCGTACACTTCATCAAGCGCTCCGCCGAGGAAAACACTGATGATGGCCGGCGGAGCTTCATTGGCACCAAGCCGATGATCATTTCCGGCCCCGCAAACACTCATACGGAGAAGATGACCGTATTTGTGCACCGCACGGAGAACCGCTGTACAAAAAACAAGGAACTGAGCGTTTTCGCCCGGAGTGTCCCCCGGCTCAAGAAGATTCTCGCCTTCGTCGGTTCCGAGCGACCAATTGTTGTGTTTTCCGCTTCCATTGACGCCGGCAAACGGTTTTTCATGAAGAACGCAGAGAAAACCGTGTCTTGCGGCGACACTTTTGAGAGTCCGCATGATCAGCATCTGATGGTCGGTGGCGAGATTTGCCGTTTCAAACATCGGAGCAAGTTCAAACTGTCCCGGAGCGACTTCGTTGTGACGGGTTTTGATCGGCACACCGAGGTCAAGGAGTTCTTTTTCGACATCCGTCATGAATTTGAGGACACGCTCAGGAATCGCCCCGAAATAGTTGTCTTCCAGTTCCTGACCGCGGGGCGGCTTGGCTCCGAAAAGTGTACGTCCTGTCACCAGAAGGTCGGGACGGAGTGCCGCCAACCGGCGGTCCACGAGGAAATATTCCTGTTCGGCTCCCATTGTGGATTCGATCCGATTGGCGGTTTTGTTACCGAAGAGCCGCAAAATACGGAGTGCCTGTTCCTGAAGCGCCGCACCGGAACGGAGAAGCGGAGTCTTTTTGTCGAGAGCCTCCCCTGTCCAACTGACGAAAATCGTTGGAATCACAAGGGTTGCGCCGTTGTCATGTTTCAGCACAAACGCCGGACTTGTGGGATCCCAAGCCGTATAACCGCGGGCTTCAAATGTCGCGCGAAGTCCTCCGGACGGAAAACTGCTGGCGTCCGGTTCACCGCGAATGAGTTCGCCGCCGCGGAATTTCGCAATCGGAAGACCGTCGCCGCGAGGCTCAATGAAACAGTCATGTTTTTCCGCCGTGCTGCCGGTCATCGGCTGAAACCAGTGAGTGAAATGCGTCACACCGAGTTCCAGCGCCCATTTGAGCATCGCCGCCGCCACTTCGTCTGCAATTCCCGAATCCAGCGTTTTTCCCTGACGGATCGTTTCCTGAAGGGACTTGAAAACCTTTGGTGAAAGACGTTCCCGCTGAACATTTTCGCCGAAACAGTATTTGCCGAAAATTTCATTCACACATTTCGTTGTCGGAAATTCCACTTCAGCAAACGGATTTTTGTTCGCACCAATGACCAACAAGGCTTTGCGGCGAATATTTGTACTCATTAATCTTAGCTCCTGCCATCTGGTTAAAAAAGAGTTTTACAATCAATAAAGGAACACAATTTCCTATGGATTGTTAAAGTCATTAAGCAACTTCCGTACCAAATACGGTAAAAAATGCCAAATCCATAACCTGCTGAATGACAACAGGTTACACCATGAAATCATGACCCGGTCTTCATAGAGTCTTCGTGAAAAATTACATTTCCGTCCTGTAAAAAGGGCAAAACAAACAATTTTGTAACATTGAGATTGAGATCGCTCCTCAAAAACAGAGCGGAACCGAAGTCCTTCAGAGCATTTCGGCTCCGCTCGACAATCGGCACAATCTCACCAACCTTGTCTGTAAACCGGATGGATCAGTTCTTCCAGTCCCGATGTTTTGACGTGATTGGTGATTTTCATTGCTTGAGCGTCCCATTCGATCAGTTCGCCTTCCTCATCCGGTTTGTTTGCTGTCCAAACGGCCAGGTTTCCGGCAAGAATCATTTCCGCGAGCGGTCCGGCCACATTCGGAAAATTCGACCAGCAGGTTTCCGGCTTGCCGTTTCGAATCGCGTTCCCCCATTCCAGAGAATGCGCCGCATCCGTACCGAATTCCGATTTCGTGACCGGCGGAAAAGACACCGGATCAATCGTCTTTCCTTTTCGGATACCGGTTCCCACCATGTATCCCTCATCACCGAGGATTAATGAGCCGTTATCGTCTTCCGGATTGATTCCGTGATCTTTGAGAAGTTCCGTGTCGGGACGTAAACCGCCGTCGTACCATTTGAAGATCAATGCTTTTCTGCCGCCCAACTCGGGAAATTCCCATGTCACAACAGACTGTTTCGGAAAACTGTCGAAATGATGACCGCTCGTTTTGGCAATGATCTTGGCCGGATTCCTCAGGTTCAGCCCGACAAACGCCATGTTCAGCGAGTGGCAGCCGATGTCGCCGAGTGCCCCGGTTCCGAAGTCCCACCATCCGCGCCACACAAAATCATGACACTGACGAGGATAAAATTCTCTGAATTTTCCGGCGCCGATCCAGCTTTCCCAGTCGAGATTTTCGAGTCCTTTGGCCATTTCGGCCTTTTTCTTCCCGATTTCCTCGTCGGCATGGTCAGGATTGTCCTTTTTAATCTGTGCGGAAAACGATTCCAGCGTCATCCGGTCCATTCCCTGCGGCCAAATCGGACGGTTCGTCCAGACGTGAATTTCGGCGACATGGCCTATCGCCCCGGCATTCAGCAGAGCGGAGGCACGCCGCAAACTTTCTTCGGCACTTCCCTGGTTTCCCATTTGTGTACAAACCCTTTTTTCCGCAGCAACGTTTCCCATCTTTCGGGCTTCCGACACCGTTCGTGTGAGCGGCTTTTGGGAATACACATGTTTTCCTGACGCCATGGCAAGCAAGGAGATCGGTGCGTGCATGTGGTCGGAGGTGCTGACCGTGACCGCGTCAATGCGGTCTCCCTGTTCGTCGAACATTTTCCGGTAGTCGGTATAAAAAGTGGAAAGGCCGTATTTCTTTTGAGCATTCTGAGCCCTTCCGCGGTCCGCATCGCAGACCGCCACCACTTTTCCCCAGCGTGACGCATTTTCGATGTCGCCGCCTCCTTTGCCGCCGACACCGATTCCGGCAACGGTGATTTGTTCGTTGACCGAAGCGGAAATCCGGGGCGTGTTTCCCGCCGCAACCCAGAATCCCATGCCGGTGACGGAAGCCGTCTTGAGAAAATGACGGCGTGACAATTGGATTTTCATACTTTTCTCCTCAATTTCTTGCTAAACTTTTACCTGACCACCGCTTCCCTGTAAACAGGCAAGTGGCGATAGTACACTTCGAGCATATAAATCGACAGACAGGTGATATACAGCCGTCCGCCGGTTGACCACATGTTTGAGGGATCCTCCTGAACCGGTTTGTCCGGCGACCAACTTCCGAATTCAGGGTCTTTCGTGTCCCGGATTTGTGCGGCGGGAACTTCCTGACGCATTTTTCCGTTCCACTTGGCCCAATATTTTCCGCCGAGATGATGCGTCACCTGCGCGGCGTAATACCAGTAATAGGAGTTTCGCTGCCCCTCTTTGTACCCGACGAGATTTTCGTCCCGGACCAGCCATTCGGCCCCTTCCATTAACTTGGGATGTTTGTAATCCCAGCCGAGAAACTCCCGTGCCAAAAGTCCTGACGCCGTCATGGACGCTCTTGCCGAACTTCCCGCCGTGTAACTGTATTCGCTTCCCCCGTTGAGACTTACGGTATCCAGAAAACGGCTGACATTTTCCAGTGTCTGCGAGGGAACATCTATTTTTGACATTTGGGCACTTTTCAAAGCAATAATACACCATCCCGTCACGGAAAGGTCGGCGTCATCTTTCGGAGTGTACCGCCAGCCTCCTTCCTGACTCTGATTTTCCACCAGATAGCGGACCGCCCGGGCCGCCGGTTCACGGAATTTTTTATCCCCGGTCATGCCGTAAAGTTCACTCAGTGCAATGGCGGCCAACGCATGAGTGTAAAACCGGTGTCCGTACGGCAAGCGTTCCTTTGTTCCGAAAGCGCCATCGCCGTCCTGTTGTTTGAGCATCCATATCCAGGCTTTTTCGACAAGTTTGCTGTACTGCGTGCGTGACTTGTGCGTGTGACCGTTCCCTTGAAATGCGATCAGGGCCATCGCGGTGGCCGCGGCCCTATTTTCGAAGTGTCCCCCGCCTGAATACGGTCCCGTCAAGCTCCAATACGTCCCGGAATCGTCCGTAATCTGATTCTTCACGAGCCACTTGAGTCCGTTTTGCACGGATTCCTCGGTGGTTTTGGTCCCGCCGTACTTTTTCAGGAGCGAATTCCGCGACGACTCCGTCATTCTCCCGTTGAGAAGGTGATTCATGCCGATGGAGGGACTGACATTGAAAGCGGTACTGGGCCCGATGTCCGTAATAGGGTCGAGGATTTGCGCCGCAGGGACCGATATCGGCAGGTTGGTGTTGATCCTTTCCGATACGGGAATCTCATCAAGCGGTCCCACCGGTGAAATCCTGTCCAATTGCTCCCCTTCCGATTCGGAAAAGGTCACATTAATAATAGAGGTGGAGTCGGAAGTGTCTGTTGCCAAGATCAGAGCCAGCAAAATCAGCAAAAACAGATGAAAGATGATACTGAAAAGCCATAGAGGGGATTCTTTGATCACTTTTTCCGTGAAGGTTTCCGTGGACTCCATTTTTTCCCGGAAGTGATACATTGCCGCATTCTCTTTGCGGGCAACGACTTTCACTTTTTGCTTCGGAAGCCCGTTCTGTTCGAGGTTCCGAAGCCAGTCGCGGACTTTCCCTTCGTCAATGGGAACCATCCCCGGACGTTCCGGCATGGAATCGGCTGTTTCGGAAGGAGGCTTCTTGGAAGACACGGGCGAAATCTTGCTGCAAAAAATCTATAAATAGAACACTAAATTGTTTTGATTCTAACAGATTTCCCATTTTTTGCCTATCCCTGAACAAAAGCAGCCGGGAAACCCCAGGCCGCGACGCCGCGGCGGGCGGTTTGCTCCCGGCCTCTTCGAGGCGGGCAGTATGCCTCCCGGCTACGCGGTCGGCTTCCGATGGACAATCTTTTCCAACTCTACCTTACAACGGCATTAACTGACTCTTTTTAAGGTTTTGGAAATTGAGTTGCATGAGTGTGGCAAGTTCGGATTGATAATCGGTTTCGACACGCCTCAGACAATGATTGATACCCGAAGTCAACTCATCGAAGGTTTCGTAGTAAATATTGTCCGGACATTTCTTCTTGACAAATTTCCATAACCGTTCAATCAAATTCGGAGAATAACTCGGAAGAAATTGTAACGTGATTCCCAAGTCCTTCGCCAATCCCTCCACGAGTTTGCCATGTTGATAGCGTGCATTGTCCGGTACGATCACGAGACGGTCATCTTGTCGATCCCTACTGCTTTACCACGAGATTGAATCAGAACACGACAGGCCGCTTCGCGCAACCACGTCGGATTGTGCATCAAGTCCATAAGTTTTCGAACCCGTTTGTCATACGGATTGACCGGAAACAACGGTAGACTCGACTCACGATGCTCCTTGTGTTCTTTTGATTCTTTCCATAATCTTATACCGTCTGTCGCCGGCATTGGCGACAGGCATCTCAATCAGGTTTCTCCGGTTCCTATACTGGTACAATTGCTTTCGGTTAGGTCCCGGCTCTTGATACACCCGACAGCGGTCTGCTGCTCCTCCGAACATTGCGGGATCATTGACCACTCCCTCAACTCCAGTTCCGTTTCCGGTTCATCAGGGCATTCGATGTAGACGATATCGTTTACCCGTTCGGATTGTTCCCTATTTTGAGGCACCACCTCAAAACTGCTTCTGTATTAGCGGAAACAAGGTCATCGTTTACCGAAGGTGTTAGTCGGTTTTCTTCTTAAATAACCATACGAAAGCCTTACCTCGAAGGACTGCCGCGGCGTGAGAAGCCT
>JAISQK010000156.1 GCA_031274255.1 Planctomycetaceae bacterium
ATTATGAGAAGTACGAAGACTTTTTATCCACATGCAAAGGCTTCTTCCGATGCCGGACGAAGTAACGTGACGAACTGCGCTCGCTCTTGGCCGAAAACTTGCTGCGTTACTCTATCTGAAAAACGGAATTCCTAACCGGATCCGGTATAACAGAATGCGTTTTGTTGCTTACTGGATTCGATATTAGGTTTAATGGCTATTATTTCGTCGAGACTGATGTTTGTTTGAGTCAGGGCTGCATTCGCAATCTTCAAATCCGCGTTTTCTTGCCGCAGTACGGTTTGCTTTGCCTGTGAAACCTGGTCTTTTTCTGTGAGGAGTTTTTTATAATCCTCTGCGATTTTCTCGGCGTGTAATTTCAGCATACTATATCCCTCAACGTTAATAAACATCTATTTTCAAGATAGGCATAAAATGAGATAATTCTCTTTTCGACTAAGTTTGTTCAGGAGGAAGATGATGTTGCGAGCCCATTATACGGAGGCCGACCGGAAGACGTTCCAACGATGACGTTACAGCTATCCTGATGAACGAGTCATGCGGCGGTTCGAAATCCTTTGGCTGCCACGCCTGTGGCAAATTCGCACCGGAAATCGCCCTCCTCGTTCGCCAACCCCCTCCTACGGTTCAAGGTGTGATTCACATGTACCAAAAGGGGGGCATCCAACTTGTGACCGCCATGGATTCGTATCACCCCGCGAGTGATCCGGCACAACACCGAAGCTCCATTATCAGTGAATTTCAATCACGTCCGCCAAGGAAGCGGCAGCCCGTATCGAACATTTGACCGGCGTCAAGCGAAGTCCGCAACGTGTACGTGTTTTCATGGGAACCATCGGAATGACATTCCGTAAAACGGCAGTCCTTCCCGCCAAAGCGGATTTAGAGAAGCAGGAGGAATTCAAAAACACATTGGAACCTGAAATCGCAAGGGCCAAAGCGGGCGAGTCGGTGTTGTTGTTCATGGACGGAGTCCATTTTGTCCAAGCGGCGTTTCTCAATTACTTATGGTGTTTCACCCAAATCTTCCTTCGCAGTCCTTCGGGACGGAAACGTTGGAATGTTCTGGGAGCCTGCAACGCGATCAGCGGACAACCGTATGCGAGATGTTACGAAAATTGTTCGTGCCGTATGCGGGGCAACCAATTGTGATCATACTGGACAATGCACGTTATCAACATGGCAAACTCGTGGAGGGCTTGGCGAAGGACTTGGGAATCACGTTATAGTTTCTTCCGAGTTATTCCCCGAATTTGAATTGGATGAAACGGTTATGGAAATTGGTCAAGAAGAAATGTCTTTACAACATTTACTACGAAACCTTCGAGGAGTTCACCTCGGGTATCAATCATTGTCTGAGACGTGTCGAAACCGATTATCAATTCGAACTTGACACTCTCATGAAACTCAATTTCCAAAAACTTAAAAAGAGTCAGTTAATGCCGTTGTAAGGTATATACTTTTTGCCCTGTGGACAACATGAAGTCGTTGTCAGAGAATTGACAAGAAATCAATCTAGAGAAGTTGCCGTGAAAGCCATCCCGACGGAAATGCGAAGACGGATTTTACAAGACTGCGATAACGGAATGACGGAACACCAAGCCGCTCAAAAGTGGATGGTCGGATGTTCCGCCATCGCCGTTGTCTTTTTTGATTTCGGCAAAAAACAACGGTGCGAGACCGGATCCATCGAACCGATTCAACCGAAGACCGGTCCGAAACCGAAACTTGCAGAACATCGTGAAATCCTCAAGCAGATCGTCGAGGTAACACCCAATGTAACATTGGCGGAAATTAAGTTAAGCGTACTGAATCATTACGGCTTATCCGATCGCATTCCGACGAGAGAGCAGATGCATAAAGAAGTACTTGAGTGGAATCGGATTCGTAACGAGCAAGCCCGTACAATTGACTGGCGTTTTACTACCGCTGACGCCCGGATTAAGCTCAAAAGACTATATCCGCTATTCCATTCTTGACTGCGTACTCGTCAAGAGCCATAAGTATTTACTCCGACAACCGCAATGGTTGATTAAGAATTGCAGCGTTGACAGCGGTCAACCTTGATAAGCCGAAAAAACAACACAGTAATATCCACGACCTTTCACTTTGATTTTCCGACATGTCCGACACCTTTTTTCAGTCTTTTGCGGCACCGCTGAACATCGTGATTGCAGCTTTTGTCATTCTGGGATTCGGTGTTCTGTTCCGCAAAAAAGGGTGGTTTCCGCAAACCGCCGACACACCGCTCTACAACGTGACCGTGCGGCTGCTGATGCCTTCGCTGATTCTCGACCGTGTTGTGACGGCGGAAGGACTCTTCACCGACATTCGTAATCTCTATCTTCCGCCGCTTGTCGGGTTCGGCATGACGCTGACAGGAATCATCGCCGGTTTTGTCCTTGCGGCGGTGATTCCGAAAAAGTTAACCGGTCTGGATTCGCGGAAAACGATCTGCACTTTCGCGGCGTGTGCGGGAATCCTGAATTACGGTTTCACACCGATTCCGCTGGTGGAGATTCTGTTCCGTAATGACGGCGGCAAAACCATGGGGATTCTCTTTGTACAAAACCTCGGGGCGGAACTTTCGATCTGGACGATTGTTGTGATGACAATGGGAGGCCGCTTCAGCCGCAGTATTCTGAAACGGGCGATCAATCCGCCGACCTGTGCGATTCTCCTCGGCGTGCTGTTGAATTACACCGGTCTGGGGCGTTTCATGCCGCAGTTTGCCGCCAACACACTGCACCTTCTCGGCGGAGCGTCAATTCCTGTTTCGATCTTTCTCATCGGTCTGACATTTGCCGACCTTTTCGACGGGAAGAAAATCCTTGCCCGTTGGAAGACAAGTCTCCGCATTGCTGTTTGTTCCTGCCTGCTCCGGCTGGTTCTGCTTCCGGCATTGTTTCTGATTCTGCTGCCGGAACTTCCATGTTCCATTGAGCTGAAGCGGGTGATCGTGATTCATCTGGCGATGCCGTCAGCAATTTTTCCGCTTGTGCTTTCAAAATTTTACGGCGGCGACGAACAAACCGCGATGGATGTCATCCTGCCGAACAACATTTTGAGTGTGCTCACGACATCGTTTTGGGTTGCCTTCGGATTTTACCTGATCGGCTCGTAAATTCGTAACACGCATTGATGTTTGAGACCCGTAACGCGGAGGTAACGGGTTAAACAGATTACTCACGTGGACTTTGTTCCGTCCGTGAACATCCCCTTACATCTCGAACAAATAGGTCTGCCCTTTGAAATTGAGCAATACCGGTTCATCAAGGACGAGGAACTGTGTCAGTTCGCGGCCGTGTTTTTCGACCAGTGCAAAATACTCCTCACTAAATTGCTTGACCACCTGCAGATTTTGACGCTGACTGCCGGTCACGCTTGGATCTTCCCACTGATTGTTGCGGAAGTAAAACGTCTGATTGGCGATTTGCTGCACACGTTCCATGGGTCGGGCCGTACTGGCCCTGGCCGTAACACTCGGTTCCCGTGCCCAAGAGCCGCTGACATCTGCACTCGCCATACCTCCCATGCTGCCGGTTGTCTGCCTCCCGCCAATACCGCCGCTCATTCCTGAAGTTAAGGATGATGACGGTAGCGATTTTTCCATCGCGAAACTTTGTTTGCTCCTGGCTTGATCGGCAAATTGAGCGTTTTGCATTGAGTTTTTCATGGCACGTGACGCCGTTGCGTTCTCACCGCTCACGCCCCTCAACTGTTCACGGCTCAATTCTCCGGTCCGGACGCTATTGGCGGTGATCGCGTTCAGATCCGTCGAGTCGTCCGCTAAAAACGATGTCAGCGGTGTCAAAATTCCGTGCAGTGTCGAGAGCCGCACCAGTTCTTCGGTCAGTTCGTCGTTTTGACCTTTCAGGTCAAGCTGGTCGATGATTTCACCGATACGCCGTACCGCCCAGAGCCGCTCAATGAACGAATACCGTGTGCCGTTGCTTTTTTCGACGAACTCACCGTCGAAACTGAATGACTTTTCGTTCCCATGGACTTTACCTGTCAGAGTCACATTGACATCGCCGACTTTCGAATACCGTCCGACCATGATGAGCTGTTCTCCGGCAAACAGGTCGAACTCGCCCGCCGGATACACCTGATTTGTCACGTTCCGATTGCCGTCTTTTTCGCGGACGATTGACCATTTCGCACCGGCCAGTACCGGCGCACTGATTCGTGAATAAAGATGACTGATTTTTTCTTCAATATTCTCTTCCGGCAAAACATAATCACTCGTGCCGAAGTTACCGCGTGCCAGTTTGTCGAGGAGACGGCTGTTGACATCATTTCCGACACCGAAAACAAACAATCGGGTCTTTGTTCTGTTCACGTCGTTGGAATTTGTTACAATTCTCGACTCGTCGGTGATTCCGGAAGTCGGCTGACCATCCGTCAGAAAAATGATGTAACTCGGAGATTCCTTATCGTGAATCATATGGAATGCGGTTTGGAGAGCGTCGTTGATGTTCGTGCCGCCGGTCGCCCGAATCGCACTGCAAAAATTGAGACTTTCCCGTTTGGTCTTGTCCGTGTACTCAATCAACTCCGGTTCATAAGTCTCGACGCCGGAACTGAATGTGACAATGTTAAACATGTCGCCGTGATTCAGTTTATCGAGTACAAATTTCAATGATTCGCGTGCCTGTTCGATTTTTTTGCCTGCCATGCTTCCTGACCGGTCAAGGACGAACACGACCGTCTTGGGAAGCGGCTTGTTCTTTTCCGAAACGATTTTCGGCGACGTCATCAGCAAAAAGAAACCATCCTCGTCCGCTTTCGGACGGTAACTGAGGATTCGCGAGCTGATTTCTCCGTTTTTGGTATCAAACAACAAGCGGAAATCCGATACCGGAACGGTGCCTTTTTCTTCATATTTGACAATCGCACGCTTTTCTCCTGAGCGATCGACATTGACGCCGTGCGTCGGGCTGTACACGTTTTTCAGTTCGTCGTCGGACTCGATATTGAGCGTGATTGTGATTTTTTCAAGCGGTTTCGACGTGTATTTCGCGGTGCTAAGCGGAAAAAGATAGTCCACCACGCCATGTTCCGACCGGAGCAATTGGGTGTAACGTAGTGTCACGGTCCGGCTTTCACCGGCAGGAATCGGGAAAACACTTGTGCGGAACATTCCTGTGCCGATCCATTCGAGCAATGCCGGGTCACGGTTGGCGCGAACAATTCCTTCATAAGTGGACCGGGCGGCTTTCGCGTCGAGCAATTTTGCCGGAAACTCTTTGCCGTTCACGAGTAACGTCATTTGGTCGATTGCTCCGTCATAGGGCAGCGGAAAAACAAACGAGGTTTTAATCGTGCGGCCGGTTGTGTTCGTAAATGTTTGCGACACATCGACTTCCGCCACTTGACCTGTCAGTTTCCCGTCCACGGCGATTTCTTTGACCGCATAAATTTGCGGGTTGTCCGCCAGTGACACCGGCGGAGCAATGGGAGTCGGCATCGGAACCGGCCGCGGCGGCCAGATTCGTGTCCGCGGAAGTTTGTCTCCCTCGGAAACCAAAACTCCTTGTGCATACGTGATTTGTGTTAAAAGCACCATTCCCGAAATCATCAGAACGGCGAAACTCCCTATTTTTTTCAAACAACTCATTTTTCTATCCTTGCTTATTCCTGTTTTGCCTTGCAATATTTCGTCAACCGCTGACAATTGTAATGACGAAAGCGAGGCCGGGAAAGATTTTTGAAAAAGGAAAAACGATCGTCTTTTTGCGGAGTTTTCCGTTCGGCCTCTTGATAAGTCCGGCCGTCTCTGTCAAACTGTATCAACTGGGATTGTTGGCGAATCGTGCTTTTGACGCCATGGCAAGTGTTGAAACAGGCGGATGAAAATTATCAATGGGAATGCGGCAAATACTCCTTGAAATCGCTTACCAGGGAACCGGTTATAGCGGCTGGGCACGTCAGCAAAACGTGCCGACCATTCAAGGGACGCTGGAAGACGCTTTGGAAAAAGTGGTTCGGCAGCGGCTTGAGGTTTTCGGAAGCAGCCGGACAGACGCAGGGGTTCACGCCTTGGGGCAGCTTGCCGTTTTCATGACGGAAAGCCGCATTCCTGCGGACAAATTCGTCCGCGCCATCAATTATTATCTTCCTGACGACATTCGAATCCTCCGTGCGGAGGAGTATCCGTTGGATTTTTTGCCGTTGAAACATGTCTGGCGGAAAAAATATCTTTATCTGATTGATGACGCTTCCATTCCGTCGCCGTTCCTGAAAAACCGTGTCTGGCTCACCGGAACGGGGACGCTTGATACGGAAAAAATGCACCTTGCGGCGCAGCATCTTGCCGGAACCCATGATTTTGCCGGTTTCCAGTCGCAAGGCTCGCCTCGGCTTTCCACGGTGCGGACGGTGTTTCACATTTCCGTCAGGCGGCTTGCGAAGGACGGCGAAAAGGGAGATGGATTGTCTGACCGTCCGCTCATTCTGTTCGAGGTCGAGGGAGACGGCTTTCTTTACAACATGGTACGGATTATTGTCGGAACGCTCGTCGAAACAGGATGGGGAAAGCGTTCTCCGGACGGGATTCGTGATGTTCTTTTGGCGAAGAAGCGGTCTCATGCAGGACTTACCGCTCCGCCGGAAGGGTTGTACCTGAAAAAAATCGACTTCCGACCATGAAGCCGCCAACGGCAGCGTGCGGACGCTGCACCCCGGATGGGACTGCCGTCCCGAGAGCCGTGAACCCGTTCGCGTTGCTCACTGGAGTCCGCGAGCGGAACAAAAAAGAAAGCGGTTGGAAACGTTATTTATTGAAAGCGACCGCCTCGAAGTGGCCGGGAGCAAACCGCCCGCCGGGGCTTCCCGGCTGCGGAGCCGCGTGCCACGCTACCGGAATGACGGGAAAAAAATGCCAATGAATCACTTGGAACACAAAATAAAAAGCCGGTGGATACCAGCGACCAACGGAAGCGAGGCATTGTTTCGGGACGGGGAACATGCCGCTTCACCGCAGTATGCCTTCGGCCTCTAAATGGAAAGATTTTTCCAACCGATGCCGACCGTCTCGAAGAGGCCGGGAGGCTATTGGGATCCAACGCCCTCGCATTGGCGGTCACTCAGCGTCAGGCCGGACGGAAGCGGTTCCCCGAACATCAGGCCGCACTCCGCCGTGTTCAATCCGCCGGACTCCCGAACCAGTTCCGCAAAATGCGGCTGACCGCTCAACACCCGCAAAACCTGTGTCCGTAAAACGTCCCCGATGTCGCGATAACGATCCCCCGTCTTTCTCGCAAGGAGCATCAGAGCGAAACCGCCCGCCGGTCCAAGCGGCGAAATCTCCAGCAGACGGTGAATCCACGCTTCCGCCGCCGGAACCGGAACCGCAAGATCAAGCGGACCGTACGAAAGCTGCCTCGCTCCCAACCGTCCGAGTGCCCAAATCATCGCGTCGCGGATCGGAAAAAACCGCTTCCGGGACACCAGCTCTCCCAACATGGTCCCAAGTTCCGATTTGGTCTCCACCGTGAGCCGCTCCAGCGATCCGAGAAGCCGCCAAAGTTCCGCCCCCTCCTGCGACGCCAAATCCATATCGCTGCCGCGTCCTTTCCCGGACGTGAGCTGCCGGTAAAGACTGCCGACGTTGCTCAATATCGGAGCGGCAAGGGTTCGCTGCTGCCCCTGGGACAAGCCTCCGGCAATCCTCCGCCACAAAATCCACCATTGCAGCCGGCACGCCGGAGTGCCGTGCCGAAGATTCCCCTGAAGCGTCCGCCAAAGCTGCTCCATCCGCCAGTCGTCCATGGGACAGCCGAAGCCGGGACGGAACGCATAACCAAGCAGATTCAAATACCGCGTCTCATGCTCCGGGCTCTTCCGTCCTTCCTGAACCATTTCCAGAAGCGTCTCCCCCATCCGCCGCAACAGAAGAGTCGGCCACTTGTCCGGCTTCTGTTCGAGCGTCTGCGCAAGCCGCTTCATCAAATATTGCGGCTTTTCCGTCCCCGCCGCCGTAAACACCGAATCAAGCGTCTCCCGAACCCGCTGCCAGCCGGATTCGTCCAGGATTTCCTCCCGCCCCGCCGACGCGGTCGCCGCCTCCCGCTCCGTTTGCGTGGCACTCCGCACATCAAAGTTAAGCCGCCAGCGTCCCTGGCCGCCGGTCTCCGTGCACCAAAGCTCCAATGTCCCCATCTCCGTCAGACGCCCGGCGAGCGTCACGGTCACCCGCTCCGCCGACTTCCGCCGTGTCTTGACCACCGTCTGAATCGGCGGAAGCGCCGACATCTCGTCCGGGTCGTAAGGAATCACCGCTCCGGCGGCATCCGTCAGCCGGACACTGGAAACGTAAATCGGAAACTGCACCGGCTCTTCCGTCTTCAGCAGGAATGTCCGCTCCGGCAGTGTCATTTCCTGATCCGTCTCCGTTCCGGCGGGAAAAAGACAGACCGCCGCCGGGGAATGCTCCGCCTCAACGCCGAGGTAGTAAGTCCTCGGCAAAGCCGCGTGGATCTTTTCCCCCAGTCCGCGCCGCACCATTCCGTAATAGACCGCTCCGCGTGCCACCGCAAGATCAAGCCGTTCGTTTTCCAGCAGAACCGGCTCCTTCTGAAACCAATCCGTCAAAACCTCGAGAAGCCGCTCCCGCACTTGGACCGACTCAAACATCCCGCCGTTGACCAGCAGAATGTCCGGACGGGCCGAATGTCCGGCGGCGGTCTCCGGCGCGGCGTTCTGCGGAAACGTCATTTCCTCCGCCGTCATGCCTGTGTGCACGTGTGCCGTCAGAAAACGGGCAAGGTATTTCGTCACGGCATGATCCGCCGCATAGGGAAGCCCCATCTCACGAAGTCCCGACGGCCGCTTCTGCGGAATGGAATCCAGCGGTACTTTCGGCAGGAAACCGTCAATGAGGAGTTTTTCGACCTCGTCCCGCTCCAGCTCCATTTGCCGACTCCCCTCAAGAAGCCGCGAACCGGAATCAGGGAGATGCACCGTCATCTTCTCCGGCGGATTCGCTCCGAGGAATTTTTCCTTCACCCGGCACGCCAGCCGGACAAGAAGTCCCCAGTTTTTCGCGGAAATCCGCCCGGAGTCCCCAAGCCGCCGCTCCATGTGATGCGCCAGAGCCAAATCAAGATTGTCGCCGCCGAGAATGAGATGCTCTCCGACGGCAACACGGTGAAAATGAATCTTGCCGCGATTCGTTTTCCGCACACGGATCAGCGTCAGATCGGTCGTTCCGCCGCCGATGTCGCAAATGAGGATTTTTTGTCCCGGGGAAACATGCCGGTGCCAATCGCGGGCGTGAGCGTGAACCCAGGCATAAAAAGCGGCCTGCGGCTCTTCAAGAAGGACAATTTTGGGAAGTCCCGCCTGTTTGGACGCCCGAACCGTCAGTTCTCTCGCCACTTCATCGAACGACGCAGGAAGCGTGATCACCACATCCTGCGTCTCCATCGGATGTTCGGGAAACCGGTGATTCCAGGCAAGCCGCAGATGCCGCAAAAACCGCGAGGCCGCTTCCACCGGGGAAATCTTCCGGACTCCCTCCGCCGCCTGCCAGGGAAGAATGTCGGCGGTGCGGTCAACCCCGCGGTGAGAAAACCACGATTTGGCGGAACTCACCAGCCGTCCCGCCGTCCTGCCGCCATGCTCGCGCGCCAAAACACCGACCGCATAGCCGGGAGACTTTGACTCGAATGGAAGATGTCCGTTGGATTTTTGTTCCTCCGAAAGCATCTCGTAATGGAACGACGGCAATGTCTCCCGTTCCTCGACCTGCTGAAAAGCCGTCCACTGAGGGATTGAAAATGTCCGGATGAACTTCCGCTTTTTCTCTGTGTCGAGATAGGAAACGGCGGAATTTGTCGTGCCTAAATCAATTCCGATGATAAATCGCGGCAATGCCGGTTCATTCAGAAGGTCTGATGACATGATTTTTTGAAAAATTGAAACAAAAACATCGAAAATGACGAAACTTGAGTCATTCTCTCCATCGTTTTCACAAACGAAGAGTGCCTGATACAAACAGAGATTATGTACCGGATACAGCACTAAGTCAATATCGCAACACGCAAAATACCGGCGTAAAAGAGAATATCTTTGCCTCCGGCGGGCAACGCATGGGCGTTGCATCCCGGAGGGGACTGCCGTCCCGAGAGCATAAACCCGCTCCCGTTAGTCGCTGGTATCCACCCAGATGGAACAAAAAGAAAATTGGTTGGAAACGTTATCCAACTGAGGCCGAATGGAACACAGTGACCATGAGGCTACTGCGATCCAATGTGCCACGTTGGCGCCGCGGCTCGCGGCTACTGAAGGAGAAACGCACGGACTTCCGCCGCAAGGTAGAGCGACCCCGTCACGCAAATCAGATCGTCCGTACCGCTCCGGCGGATCAAGTCCGCAATTCCGGTTTCCGGTTTCTGAAAAATTTTCGCCGCAGGAAAGAATTCACGAAGTTCCTCCGCAGGAACCGCTCGGGCTGTGCTGTGGGCCTGAGTGAAAACCGTCTCATCAAAATACGGCAACAGCATCGGCAGCATTGTCCCGACCTCCTTGTCGCGGTTTGTTCCGAAAAGAAGCCGCCAGGATTGCGCTGCGGATTGCCGGGGAAAATGTTCCAGAAGCGTCTCCAGCAGCACCGCAACGGATGCCGGATTGTGCGCCCCGTCGAGAATCACCAGCGGATGTTCCGCGACCGCTTCAATTCGTGCCGGCACCGATACCGTTTGCAAAGCCGAACGGACGGACGTTTCGGAAATGTGCCATCCCTTCCCGCGAAACAGATTCGCCGCCGTCAGGGCCGCCGCCGCATTCTGTTGTTGATGCCGGCCGAGAAGCCGCAACGAAAGTTGTTTGAGCGTCTGATTCCTGTTGCCGTCCGCACCGGTACTGCGGTCAGAGCCGGAAACGGAATGAAATCCATCGTCGAGGCCCGAAAATTGGTAGTCAAAGCGGAAATCCGGCTGCGGCGACAGATGGAACGCCTTGCCGAACTCATACAATGGAGCCTTGAGCCGGTGTGCCGTTTCCCGAATGACCTCCGCAGGTTCCGGCTCGCAAACACCGGAAATCAGCGGAATCCCCTGTTTGATGATTCCCGCCTTTTCTCCGGCGATGGAAGCGAGATCATGCCCAAGCTGTTCCGTGTGTTCCAGACTGATGCTTGTGATGACCGTCAAATCCGGGCGGCAGATGTTGGTTGCGTCAAACCTTCCGCCAAGTCCTGTTTCCATCACGGCAAGGTCCACCTTTTGCCGGGCGAAATACTCAAAGGCCAACAACGTGGTCAGCTCGAAAAACGTGAAGCCGTCCGCTTGCTTTTTTCGCAGTTTGTCCGCAAGTTCGCCGGCAAGTTCCGCAAATTCCGCTTCGGTACAAGGGACATTTCCAATGGTAAACCGTTCCCGGATGTTGTTCAAATGCGGTGACGTGAAACG
Organism: Planctomycetaceae bacterium; assembly: GCA_031274255.1. Taxonomy (GTDB): domain Bacteria; phylum Planctomycetota; class Planctomycetia; order Pirellulales; family Thermoguttaceae; genus WRMR01. The sequence continues at coordinate 11,415 of JAISQK010000156.1, forward strand.
TCCGACACGGTACCCGGCACAGGTGAAAATCCGGTCGATGATCGCACAGACGGAACCTTTCCCTTTTGTTCCGGCAACGTGAATCACAGGATAAGACCGGTCGGGCGATTGACATTCCTCAAGGAACCGCCGCAATTTTTCCAGATTTTTCGCTAATTCCTGATAAGGTATCTGAACAAAATTTTCGTAGTTGACCCGCTTGTAGAAAAAATCCACCGCTTCCTGAAAGGTCATTTCAAAAAGTCCTCATCGTGGGCATGCAAGGAACTAATCATGTGCAGTTCATGACTTTTCTTTTGGAGAATGTCATTCGGGGTTTGGTTGAAAAACGTGTGATCGGTCAACAGCCACAACTCCGACTCCGGACTGAAGCGGAAAATCACCGTCACCTGACGCAAAAACAGACTGTTTTTCGGGAGATGTTTGTGACGGATCGGCCGGTTCATCTCAACGGTCACCGGCATATAAGCGTACCAGTAGCCGTCGTATTTGTTCCGTGCAAAGAGGACTTCATTTCCGAAATCGGCTTCATCCCAGAGCCAGATTTGCGGCTCAAGAAACTTCATCGCGTGGGAAACAAACCTCGCTTCGGCCAGTTCCCGCTGAAACCGGAACAACTGCACCGCGCGGCGCAACATCATCACCTGATTCTTGATCCTCGCAATCTTCCAAAGAGAGTAGGTGTGGCCTACCAGAACGGAAGCACTCATCAGGAGAAAAGAGAGCATGATAATGGCGTAAGGGTTCATGGACAAGTAACCTGGTTTGGCGTGAAAAGAAAACCATTGGAACGGGTTACAAAATTCCCGATTCCCGCAAAAATTCACTTTCTTTCTATTATAACGAAAAATGTGTCTTTCTGGCAAGACTCCGCAAAAAAATTTTTCGCAACATCAAGCAGTGAGCAGTTTTTGTGCCAAAAAGATGAAAAATAATAGAACTCCGATGTCTTTTGATAAATTCAGATAAAAATCAATCAAATTTTCCGTTTGTTGATTTGATGAAGGGGGAAAGAGCTTCGCAACACGCTTGCCGTAACACGTTCTTGCTTTCCATGGAGAGCAGGTCTATAATGAGGAGACTGTCCTCATGGGATGGGAACGGCAAAACAAGGATTCAAGAACAATTACGGAGATTTTTGAGATGGCCATTAAAAACATTGACGCGACTTTTGGATTTGCCACGCGGTCCGTTCATGGCGGCAACGAAGTTGATGCGGAAACCGGAGCGATCCGCCGGCCGATCACGATGGGGAGCAGTTACGAGTTGCCCTACGATCCCAGCAGCATGAACTGGTCGGACGCGGACGCAAACCTCTACACTCGCAACGGCGGTGCCAATCAGGGATACTTGCAGCAAAAGCTGGCGGTTTTGTCCGGCGCGGAGGATTGTATCGTTCTGGCGTCCGGCGTGGCGGCTCTTTCCGGGCTGTTTTTCTCGCTCCTGCAAAGCGGCGACCATGTGATCTTTTCCAGTGTGACTTACATTGCCGCATACCGCCTTCTCAACGAATTGTTCAACCGCAAGTTCCGGGTGGAAACCACTCTCGTCGATACCACAGACATCAACGCGGTCCGTTCGGCACTGCAACCGAACACGAAACTGATTCACATCGAAACGCCCGGCAACCCGACGACAGCGGTCACGGATATTGCCGCTCTGTCTGAAATTGCGGGAAGTGCCGGGGCCTTTCTTTCGGTGGACAACACGTTTGCCTCACCCTACAATCAGCGTCCGATGGAACTCGGAGCGGACTTTGTGATCGAGAGTCTGACCAAATACATCAACGGTCACGGCGACGCGATGGGGGGTGCGATATTGGGAAAGACGGAACCGTTGAATCTCATCCGCTCGCAGGCCCAGATTAATCTCGGAGGCACAATCAGTCCGTTCAACGCGTGGCTTATCATGCGCGGCGCGGTGACTCTGCCGTTACGTATGCGCCAGCACAATGAAAGTGCATTGAAGATCGCCGGATTTCTGGAGAGTGTTCCCGGCGTTCGTTTTGTGGACTATCCGGGGCTGGAATCGCACCCGCAGCATGAAACCGCGAAACGGCAGATGCTCTCCGGTTTCGGCGGAATGATTGCGTTCGGACTGCGGGCCGGCCATGACGCGCACAACCGTTTCGTCAGTGGTTTGCGGGTCATCACTTCGGCGGTTTCGCTGGGGCATGACGAAAGTCTGATTGTTTTCCTCGGCGAAAACGATGAGCGGCAATACCTTTATCCCGACCGTTTTCACGGCGGTTTTTTCCGTCTCAGCGTGGGACTGGAGGACACGGAGGATTTGATCGCCGATTTGAAAGGTTCTCTCGGCAAAATGAATTTGCTGACATGATCCATCGCAGCCGGGAAGCCCCGGGCCGCGTGGCACGCTGCACCGCACTTGCCTCCCAGTCTCTTCGAGACGGTCGGCATGCTCACGCTCACTATGTTCGGTTCGCTTCCAATGGATAATCTTTCCAACCATTTTCTTTTGTTCCGCTCGCAGACTCCAGCGACCATCGGGAGCGAGTTATTGATTCGGAGCGGTAGCTCCATCTGGGGTGCAGCGGTAGGCCGCTGCACCCCTGCCGCGAGCCGCGGCGGGCGGCAACGCGAGGGCGTTACATCCCGGATGGGACTGCCGTCCCGAGAACCAAACCCGCTCCTGTTAGTCGCTGGAGTCAATAGACGGAAAAACGTTACCAACTGGAAGCCGAAGGCAGCTGCGATGGAACAGCATGTTCCCCGCTCCGAGAGCCGTGAACCCGTTCCTGTTAGTCGCTAGTATTTTCCGGCGGAACAAAAGGAAAGTAGTTGAAAAGATGATCCATTGGAAGCGACCGCCTCGAAGAGGCCGGGAGCCTACCGGGATCCAACGTCCGCACGTTGGCCGTCGCGGCTCGCAACCTCAAGGAAGCTGCCAATAGAGGTCAAGAGGCAGGAACTCGTGTTCTCCTATTGGAATCAGGAGTTTTTCACCGTCGCACTCCATAACTTTTTCCTCTTCCCCGAGGAAATTCACGGTACACGCCTTTTTCACAGGCCGGAACGAACGGAAGGGAGCCGTCACACACCGTCCTTCCGTTTCGAGAAAATACAACCGCATGCCGATCACCGGCTGCGAGGCGTTCTTGAAACGTTCCGCGAGCGGCACATATTCGGGAGACGCTTTTTCTTTTTCCTGTTCCGGGAAAGGATCGTAGCCGTAGCCCCATTCGCGGACGGAATAGTCGAACTTCGGCGGCTCCGGTTCCGCCGGCGGAAAGATCGGTTCCCAATGTTTCAGGATGACATTTTTCGCCTCAAGTGCGAACAGCCACGCGGAAGGATTTTTCGGCCTTCCGCAGCGGGAGACCAACATCTCCTGCGGTGAAAGCATTTCGAGAGCTTCCGTCATGGGATACTCCGTATCGAACGCCGCACTCCACCGGAACGAGCGGCATGTTTCCCCCTGAACGATCAGCAGCGTGTCCAGCCGGTTTTCGCCGATGCGCCGGTGAAACGGCAAGCCGCCGAGAATCGTCACCGACTCATTCGCATCACGAAAGTCCGCAAAATACGGGGCTTCCAGATAGGAGGAACTTGCCGGACAGGTTCCCGTGACAATCCCGAGACGAGGTTCCGGTAAACGGTTTCCCCAGGCCGACCGCGAGGCGTAATAACTCACCCACGGACTTCGCGACGGCAGCAGCGACGGTTCCAGCGTCGCCTCAAAATCCACACGGTTTTTCCCACGTGAAACCGTGAGGGTTTCCTCGAACACGGCAACCGGCGAACCGTCCGTGTGCATGAGACGTCCTGTGATGCGGAGCGATGCGGTGAGCGGTCCGTTCCGTAGGATGCCGATTTTGTCCGCCGCCATGAGACTGTAGCCGAAATTCGGGTCTTGCGTGCTGCGGTGATCTTTTTCACGCTCCTTTTCATCGAAACGCAACGCCAGTTGCTGGGAAAAATGATTGCGGCGTTTGTTGTGAAAGAAGAGTGAAACCACCGCTCCGGAAGCGGAATCCACCTTGAGTTCAAAAAACTCGTTCCGCAAAAAAAAGCCTTCTTCGGTTTGCTCGGCCAACGGCGGTTCGGAAGAGGACGGGGGACGGAAAAAACCGAACCGCCGCGTCGGAGGCGTCTCTTCTTCCGCGACGGCGGCGGTTCCTGAACCGACCCATGTGTACCCCATGCCGGGCACCGTCACGAGGACTTCTTTCTTCGAGCCGGTCTGTTTCGCGAGAAGAACGGTTTCACTTTTGTCGGGAAGCACGGACAAGTCGGAAACATCAAGAAGTCTCTTTTGCGGAAAACTTTGAGGATTGACCAGCAGGTATCCTTCTTCCGTCTTTTCCCGCTTTTCCCGACCGGCAATCAACCGGGCGAACTCTTCCGTCATCATGGGGATGGAACCGGCATGGGCGAAGATTTTTGCCGTCTTTTCCGGATGATTTCCGATAACGGCCGCGTTCAATGTTGCGAGTCCCAGCGAGAGAAAACGCTCCTCCGCCTGAATATGCCGCGTTTTCCACGAGGTGACCGGATCCGGCTGCTCCTCTTCGATGGAACGCACCAGATGATTCGATTGAAACAGCGAGACCGGAAGCGATTCGGTTTTTCCCGAGTACCGCGTTGTCGCGAAATAATCGGAAAGCGTCAGAAAGCGGCCAAGGACCGGTGAATAATCGCTCATCCGTTTGAGATCGCCGAGCCACCGTTTCGTGAAACCCGGATAATGAGCGAACGTGACGGTCGGAGCGTAGTCTCCTTCGAGAATACGTCCCAGCGTTCGGGGAAGTCTCAGATAATGGTCTTCCGAGTCGGCGTCCACAGGATAGCGGACGAGAGTGTCGAGTTTGCGTCCGTCCGGCGCCTGCCAGTCCACACGGCTTTGACCTTCCATGTTGATTTTCCAGCCGCCGGTCGAAAAAAGGAGCATCCCCTTGTAACCGGTACGCGAAAGAAACGCCGGCAGATCCGGGATCATTCCGTACTGCGAACGGAGATAAAAGTCCGGCTTCACACCGAGCATCTCCTCATACTGACGGCGGGACCGGAAGAAATGTTCCATCAGTTCCATGACCGGAAGAAGCGGCATCGGCACTTCGCCCGGATCGTCCGTGACGAGATCGACACGGTTTTCCTGAACGGCGTGCTTCAAAGCGTCCCATGTCCGGGGATGTTCCGCTTTCATCTTTTGCAGACATTCCCACGAAAGCACAAGATTGACATGCGGCTCGTTTTCCAGGGCGTGCTGCAATTTTCGGGAAAGTGTCCCGGGAGCGGTCAATGTCAAATCGAGAAAGAACGCTTGCGCCGGATAAAAATATTCGCGTCCCTGTTGAAGCTGTTCGAAAGCCTGCCGGATTTTCTCTTTCGCGGTTTCGGACTCACCGGCGCGATACTCCGTGATCGCCTGCAAAAGATGCTCCCGCAGCAGGGTTTCATCCGTCATGTTCATGTAATGCCGCTGACGGGTCAAAAGCCCGGAAAGGAGATGCACCGTTCCGAAGGCGTGAAACGCTTGGACGAACCAGTCTTCAAATCCGTGTTTTTGCAGATGGAGCTTCTTCAGTGCCAGCTCGACAAGGACTTCACGGTCGGACTCCTGGGAAAGGATCACCGTCGCGTCACTTCGGGAGTACCGCCACTCGCCGGAGACGAGCCATTCGCAGCACGGCGGAATGATCACCAGTTGACGCTCGGTTTCCATGGACGGCGACGACGCCCGATCCCAGCCGGGAAGTTTGCCGTTTTTCTCGATGAGTGCCGGATGATACAACGCCGACCACGCGGAAAGCAGCTCATTGGCGTCTTCCGGGGAACGGTCTATGGGAAAATCTTCGAGTGAGTGACAGGGAATCAATACAATCATGTCAAATCCAATGTGGAATGCACAGGGGTGATGCCTGAATCGCAGCCGGGAAGCCCATCCGGAATCCAACATCCTTACGCTGGCGGGCCGGCGGCTTTGACCGCTTCCTCCGCAACATCTTCATACTTGGCGAAATTCCTGATGAACAACTCCGCCAGCTTTTTTGCCGTCCGGTCGAACTCCGCCTGATCCTTCCACGCATTTCGCGGAATCAAGACCTCGGCAGGAACATTGGAACAGACCGTCGGCACATTCAAATTGAAAACCGGATCATGCACCGTCGGAGCATTGGCCAGTTCTCCGGAATGGATGGCGTCAATGATCGCCCGCGTGTGTCGGATCGACAACCGCTTCCCGACACCGTACTGTCCGCCGCACCAGCCTGTGTTGACAAGCCATGCCCGGGAACCGTATTTCTGCATGTTCTTCGCAAGAAGTTCCGCGTATTTGGCCGGATGCCACACCAAAAAGGCCGCGCCGAAACATGCGGAAAAGGTCGCTTCCGGCTCGGTGACTCCCATCTCCGTTCCCGCGACTTTCGCCGTGTAACCGCTCATGAAATGGTACATCGCCTGTTCCGGCGTCAGAAAACTCACCGGCGGCAAAACGCCGAACGCGTCACACGTCAGGAAAATAATGTTTTTCGGATGCGTTCCCACACACGGAAGCTTGATATTCTGGATGTACTCGATCGGATAGGACGCTCTGGTGTTTTCCGTCAACGACGCGTCATCGTAATCCACGACACGGGTACGGTCGTCAAAGACCGTATTTTCCAGTACCGTACCGAACCGTATCGACTGATAAATTTCCGGTTCGTTCTCCGCCCGCAGATTGATGCACTTGGCGTAACACCCCCCCTCAATGTTGACGATGCCGTCCTCCGTCCAGAAGTGTTCGTCGTCACCGATGAGCTGCCGGTGAGCCTCCGTGGAAAGAGTCGTTTTGCCCGTGCCCGACAGTCCGAAAAACAGCGACACATCGCCGTCGGCCCCCTCATTGGCCGAACAGTGCATCGAAACGAACCCCTGCCTGGGCATCAGATAATTCATGATCGTAAAGACCCCTTTTTTCATCTCGCCGGCATACTGCGTTCCCAAAATGACGAACTCCCCTTTCTCAAAGGAAAGCCCGACGCTCGTGGTCGAAGTGATCCCTTCGGCCCCCATGTCCGCGGGAAACTGTCCGGCATTGTAAATCACATAATCCGGAGTCCCGAAGCCGAGCAGCTCTTCCGGCGTCGGACGGACAAGCATGTTGAGCATGAACAGAGCATGATAGGCCCGCGCACAAATGACACGTATCTTCTTCCGGTATTTGACGTCCCAACCGGCGAAACCGTCAATCACGTACAGCAAATCGCGGGTGTTCAGATAATCGACGGCACGCTGACGATTGTCATTGAAAACTTCCTCCTTGAGCTTCATGTTGACGGAACCCCACCAGATGTCGCGTGTGCTGTCCGGATGGTCAACGATGCGTTTGTCTTTCGGACTTCTTCCCGTTTTCTCGCCGGAACTGTTCATCAGGGCGCCGGTTGAGGTGATCGCGGCGCGTTCGCGGATAATAGCGTCTTCGTACAGACGGGCAGGGGACGGATTCCGAAGAACACGGGCCACATAAAGTCCATAAGACCTGAGATCGACTTGGGAACGCATCAATAACTACTCCTTCTCCCGCAGAAACGGGATACAACGGTCAACATCACGGCAAAGAGACACTCTGCCTCCTTCGGGGACAAAAGAGGGAATGTTTCCTCTTTTCAAAAAACTCTCACAATTGTATCGTATTATGGACAAATTCCCAGACCCTGCTCTTCTCAGAGGCGGAAAAATATTTCACAATCCCATTGCCGACATTTGACTGTGAAAAACCGGCGGCGGTTCATGATCTCTGCGGCGGAAATCCGGTAAAAAAGTCACAAAGAGAGTATTTCTTCTTGACTCTCTCCGTCTGTAACCTATTTTCTCGTAGAAAATCATGAGAAAACAAGGGACGCTTGTTTTTATGGAATACGGACAAAATTTCAATTATGAACCATCATTAGAAAAGGTGACATTCATGACAAGAGTTTTAGTGGCTGACGACTCCAGCACCATGCGGAAAATCATTCTCCGTTCGCTCCAGGCGGTCGGAGTGACGGATGTGACCGAAGCGGCCGACGGAAGTGAAGCTCTGGCGATTTTCAAACCGGGACAGTTCGACCTCGTTCTCACCGACTGGAACATGCCGGGCATGACCGGTCTGGAGGTTCTTCAGGGAATCCGTGCTCAAGACGCCGCCATTCCTGTGATTATGGTCACAACGGAAGCGGAAAAAACAAGGGTTTTGCAAGCGATTCAGGCCGGAGTCAGTGATTATCTGGTCAAGCCGTTCACGGCCGACACCCTTCGGGAAAAACTTGAAAAACACGGTTGCTGAGAAACCGTCCGTCCAACGCGGCAGAATTTCTCTTCCGCATGGCAATAAGGATAAAACGTTATGGACATCGGAACAATCATTGGCGTTGTGATGGGGTCGGTCCTTGTGGTCGGCTCTGTCATCATCGGCGGCGGCGACATCACTAAGTTCATTGACTACTCTTCGGTGGCGATCGTGGTCGGCGGAAGTGTTTCCGCTCTTTTGATTTGCTACCCTCTTAATGAATTGATGAATTTCATCGCGGTCGTCAAAAAAGTCATTCTGAACGAACAACGCAACACCGGCGAAATCATTGAGCGGATCGTCTCTCTTTCGGAAAGCGCAAGACGTGACGGAATTCTCGCGCTTGAGGAACGGCTTGAGGAAATCAAGGATCCGTTCCTTGTTCTGGGGATTCGGATGGCGGTGGACGGAATGAGTCCCGAAGTGGTGGAAGCGGTTCTGCGGACGGAAATGGATGCCGTGGAAACACGTCACGATATGGGAAAATCCGTCATGGGGGCGTTGGGAACCTATGCTCCGGCATTCGGAATGATCGGAACCCTGATCGGTCTTGTGCTGATGCTCGCCAACATGGACCCGGAGAAAATCGGTTCCGGTATGGCGGTCGCCCTTCTGACAACGCTTTACGGGGCGGTGATTTCCAACCTGTTTTGTCTGCCGTTTGTGAATAAGCTCGGATATTACAGCGAAAAGGAACTTCTGGCGATGGAAATCACGGTGCGCGGCGTGATTGCGATTCAAGCCGGTGAAAATCCGCGAGTCATCAAGCAAAAACTTTCGACATTCATTCCGCCCAGGTTCCGCAAAACGGAGGAGGAGTTGTAAAACCATGAGCAGGAAGAAAAAAAGCGAAGACGGCGGAGTTCCCGGATGGATCGTGACTTACGGAGACATGATGTCGCTTCTTTTGACGTTTTTCATCATGCTCTACGCGATCAGCAGCCTTGACGTCTCCAAGGCGAAGTCCATTGCCATGTCCATGCGTCAGCAATTCGGATACAAACCGCAGATGTACTACCCGGTTCCCGGCTCAAAGTTCGACACCGCGCCGGACAAACAAGAGAAAAGACAGCAGCCGGGCAGTTTGAGACAAGAGCCGAACAATACCGTTCCGACAAGACCGCATCAGGAAAAAGTCCGTAAAAGCTACATCTTTTTTGTCGCCAATTCGGAAGAGCTTAATGAAGCCGCCAAAAGGGACATCCGCAATGTTTTCCCCGAACTGGACGGCCGTCCGCAGAAGATTGAGCTTTGCGGTCATGCCGGTCCCGACGAAAAAGACGCTCCGTTTTCCGACACAATGGACCTCGCGTATGCCCGTGCGTTCAATGTCCGGAACCATCTGATCGGACTGGGAATCAAACCGGCCAGGATTATCATTTCCGTTATTGGAGAACATGGTGCCGCGTCGTATTCCCTGAGTTCTTCCGATGCCAATAACACCAGCATGTCTGTCGAAATCAGCCTCATTTCCGACACGAACCGGTAAAAGGCAAACCGTCAAAATTTCCGGCAATCAAAAGTATCTGTTTCATATCCTTTGAATTTCCCTGAGGACCGGTTCATCTGATCCCATGAAGTTGTCCTTTTCCAAAAGGTTCCATCTCCTGACATTAACGCAAAAGGACCAACAGGGAGGCGGTTTGATCGAGAGTGAAGTGAATTGTTTCTCCATAGGTTTCCGTTTTCTTTCACGGGAAAAAGGAGGCCGGGGCAGTCCCCATTGCCGATGGGATTTTATCTGGGAAAATCAATCATTTACCTTTGTGTGATTTTTGACTTTGATTTTTGGTTGATTTAAGAATGTCCGAAGACTTATTCGCGAGTACCGACAGTGTCCGCAGCAGCAGACAATTGCGTCACGCCAAACAGGTGACTTTTCCCGGACCGTTCCCGCTCAAACACGGGAGTGTTTTGCCCGAAGTCACAGTGATTTACGAGACTTACGGCGAGCTGAACGAAAAACGGGACAATGCGGTTTTTATTTGCCACGCCATTTCCGGAGACTCCCATGTTGCGGCTCACGACGAAAATGACGAACCGGGCTGGTGGGACATTCTTGTCGGTCCCGGGAAAGCGGTCGATACCGATCGGTATTTTGTGATTTGTGCAAATACTTTGGGGGGATGCCGCGGAACAACCGGTGCCAACAGTATCAATCCGGCGACCGGCAAGCCTTACGGAACCGGTTTTCCTGAAATCACCATCGGCGATATTGTCGAAGTTTATCAGAGACTCGTGGATCATCTCGGAATTTCGCGGCTTTTAGCGGTGATTGGGGGGTCCCTTGGCGGTCTGATGACGTTGGATTGGGCAAGATATTTCCCGGAACGCCTTGCCGGAGCGGTTGTCATCGCGGCAAGTTCAAGACTCACAAGTCAGGCGATTGCGTTCGATATCGTCGCGAGAAACGCCATTTTGAACGACCCGAAACATTACGACGGCCAGTATTATGACAAGGAGAGCGGTCCGGCGGTCGGACTGGCGATTGCCCGGATGTTGGGACATATTACCTATCTTTCCCGCGAGTCCATGGTTCGGAAATTCGACACCAACCGTTACACCGGGCGAAAAATCGACACCTCGTTTGAGACAAAATTTTCCGTCGGGTCGTATCTCGCCTATCAGGGTGACAAATTTGTCGAGCGGTTTGATGCAAACTGTTATCTGACGCTGTCCATGGCGATGGATCTTTTCGATTTCGGGGAAACCTGTGAGGAACTGACCCAGGCGATGCGTGAACCGATGTGCCGCTGGCTGTTTTTAAGTTACACCAGTGACTGGCTTTTTCCGCCGTTTCAAACGCAGCAGCTTGTCAAAGCGGCCTTGCGGAATGACAAAAAAGTCAGTTACTGCAACATTCAAAGCGATTGCGGACACGACGCGTTCCTGATGGAAAACGAGCTTGACCGTTACGGCGAAATGATTCGGGCGTTCCTGCATAATCTGGAACGTGATTTGCAGCAGGAATCTCCGTGTGAAGAACCGGTTCCGGTACAGACGCACAGCCATTTCCTTGTCGAAGGCCGCCGGATTGACTACGAGGAAATCATCAAACTGATTCCGGTGGGAACAAAGGTTCTCGACCTCGGCTGCGGAGCGGGCGAACTCCTTCAGCAGCTTAAAAAACAGCGGCATCGGCGTGTTTCCGGTGTGGAACTGGACGAAATTTCCGTACTCCGGGCCATTCAAAAAGGGCTGGATGTCGTGCAGTGGGACCTCAACGATGGTCTGGAACCGTTTTCCGACAAACAGTTTGACTTTGTGATTCTCTCAAAGACATTGCAAACCGTGCGTGATGTGGAACGGATTCTGGCGGAGATGCTGCGTGTCGGCACGCGGGGGATTGTGAGTTTTCCAAACCTCGGCTATTACAAATACCGGCGTTCACTGGCGGATTCCGGCCGGGCGCCGCGGCTGGATGAGACCTCGAAAGAGAGTCGCTGGTACAACACAAAAGATGTCCGGTTTCTGACCATCACGGATTTTGAGGATTTCTGCCGCGAAAAGGGATACCGCATTCATTCCATTGTGGCGATTGACACGGAAGCGGGATGTGCTGTCACGGAAAATCCCAATCTCAATGCGGATGTTGCCATTGTCGTCCTGAGCGACACCTGTACGGATCACGATTGAAAATTCCATTTTCATATTTCCCGTTTTGAGGACGTTGACTGATTATATGATAGAAATCTTCCATCGGAAAAGAGAAGCCGGAGTGATGCCCCAATGCAAAGAATGCGGGTGTAAACGGCCGGGCAGCGTGGCACGGTCGCGAGCCGCGACAGGTGGCAACATGCTGCTGCACCGCACTTGCCTCCCAGCTACGCGGTCGGCTTCAGAGTTACACTCTTCCCGTTGTTCCACCAATGGACTCCAGTGAGCAACGCGAACGGGTTATTACTTCGGAGCGGGCAATGTGACGTTGCATCCGGTAGCCTTCGGCCTCCAAGTGGAAAGATTTTCTATTAGAGGGCGAACCGAACGGAGTGAGTGTGAGCCTACTGGGATCCAACGCCCTCGCGTTGGCCGCCGGAGGCATTTCTTCCGAACATCAGGACGCGGATTTTGTCCTTCCGGTGTCCGACTTTGAGGTTTGAGAAGGGAATCTTGAGATTCGGAGTGACGATTTCGGACTTCTGAGGGAAGAATTTGTGCCGATTTTTCCGAAAAAGCCCCCCTTTTGCGGCTGGAAAGATTTTTCTAACCGACGCCGACCACACCGAAGGCGTTGGGAGGCTACCGCCCGTCGCGGCTCACGACCGGTTGTGACGGAATCGCCGCCTTTTTCCGCCCAAACAGAGCAAAAGACACGAGGCAAACGGGAAAATGTCGTGAGGCAAAAGGGATGTGGGGGAGTGCAATCCTGAGTTGAGGAGTGAGTTTTGCCTCCGGCGGGCCGCGACGCCGCGGCAGGCGGCAACGCAAGGGCGTTGCATCCCGGTTTGCTCCCGGCCTCTTTGAGGCGGTCGCTTTCATATAGAAAATCATTCCAACATGAAGCCGAAGGCCATCCGGGATGCAACGTCCGCACGTTGCCCGTCCCGAGAACCAAACCCGCTCCTGTTAGTCGCTGGAGTC
>JAISQK010000188.1 GCA_031274255.1 Planctomycetaceae bacterium
TTCCACCGTCTTCTCGTGCCGCAGGAAATCCATTTTGTCAACGCGATTCTCGTTGCGGTCACCGGACTGCTGGTGAACTTTCTTTGTGCCTGGATTTTGGGAGGAAGCGGCGGCGGTCCCCGTGAAACTCCTGAAGAAAAGACGAAAGTCCAACCCGATCCCAAGTCAGGAATTCTTCCTCATCACGAGACGGATCAGAATCACCGGGCGGCGTTCCTGCATGTCATGGCGGATGCGTTGACCTCGGTATTTGCGATCGGAGCGTTGATTTTCGGGATGTCTTTTGACATGGTCTGGCCCGATGCGCTGGCCGGACTGCTCGGAGGGACGCTGATTCTTTCCTGGGCGTACGGACTGGTGCGGCAGACCGCGGGAATCCTGCTGGACGGTGATGTGGAACCGGACATTGTCAAAAAAATCCGCGAAACGATTGAGAACGACGCGGACAACAAAGTGATTGATCTGCATGTCTGGAGAATCGGAGAAAACGACCTCGCCGTGATCGCGGCATTGTTGACGCAAAATCCGCAGCCTCCGGAGTATTACCGGTCGCTTTTGCAGCATTTTTCCGATTTGCGGCATGTCAGTATCGAAATCCACACCGCCGGGGATGTCAAGGATGGTGACAAGCTCAAATGAAGAACGGAAGGCCGGAATAATGGAAAGATTTTGTCATTGGACGGAACGTTGCAATCGGACATTTCCCTTGGTCATGTCGGGGATGATTTGTTACACGCTTGCCCTGCCGCGGTTCGATCTTTACTTTTTTGCATGGCTTGCCCCGTTTTTCTGGACACCGGTCATTGGCCGCGAAAAGTTGGCAGGAAACTTTCCTTATCGGAAGATATACCTTGCGGCGGTCCTCTTCTGGTTAACGGCCGTTCACTGGATCTGCTGTATCGGATGGCCTGCTTATTTCGGCTGGATCGCGATGTCGTTCTATCTCGCGTTTTTTATGCTGTTTTTCTTTGCCGCGGCGCGGAGTCTTGTTCACCGCTGGAAATGGCCGGTCGTGACCGCCATGCCGGTTGCCTGGGTTGCCGGAGAAGGACTCCAGCGGCATCTCCTCGGAGGATTCAGCTTTGCCGCCATCGAACACACGCAATTCCGATTCCCGCTCTTGATTCAATTCGCTGATCTCATTGGAGAATACGGAGTCGGAGCGTTTATTATTTTTATCGGTGCTGTTCTTGGAAGAAACCTTCCGGTCACTCCGGACAAGGAGCGAAAATTATTTCATTTCAAAAAATGCCTGTCTTCCGTATTGATTTGCGCCGTATCTTTCTCTGTTGTATTGGGGTACGGCTATTATCGCGTTATGCCTTCGTCGTTGCGGCTGAACAAGAACAGAAAACCGTATCAAATTGCACTGCTTCAGGGAACCGATGTTGCGATGCTCGATCCGCCGGACGGGTGGCATGAAAAAGTTTACGAAAATTATCTTAATCTTGTCCGGCGGGCGGTGAAAGAAAACCCTGATCTTGATCTGATGATCTGGCCGGAAAGCACTTCCCTTTACCCTTGGTCGGAATTTTTGCCTCCGGGTCAAACGCGGCAAACTCAGGAAATTTATGAACGTTTTGCCGAAGCGAACGATTTCGTCAAGCGGGTCGCCCGATATTTTGACACCGCAATGCTTTACGGGACAGGAAGTTATGTCGAGCGTTCCGGGGAAGATGATTTACTCACCTATAATTCCGCACTCCTCATCGAACGTCATGGAAAGCCGCTTGCGCGGTATGACAAAATGCAACTGGTCATTTTCGGCGAGTATCTTCCTTTTGCGGACTGGCTTCCTGACGGTTTTTTTCTGAAAACACTCTGTCAGCGGGCGGACCGGGGACAGGAACCGCGAAATTTTCCACTTCCCAACCGCTCGGGAGAAACGGCCTTCAATGCCTCCGTGAATATCTGTTTTGAAAGTTCCATTCCGCAATTGATTCGCGAACAGGTTTTAACGCTTCGTCGGCAGGGTCACGAACCGGATCTGCTTATCAATATTTCCTATGACGGCTGGTTTCATCATTCTTCCCAGATTGATATGCACTTGGCAACGCATGTTTTTCGGGCAATTGAGAACCGGAAACCGTATCTTTCCGCCGCGAATGCAGGATTTTCCGCATTCATCGACTCCAACGGCAATATCATCCGGTGCGGTCCGCGGAAAGTTCCCTCCGTCGTGCCGGTCGAGTTATCGGACGTGAGGAAAGAAAGCCGTATTCCGCCCTATCATTACCTCAAGGATTGGATAAGCGGAACTTGTGTCCTGCTTTCTCTGCTTGCCCTTGTTTGGGGAATTGCGTTACGGTTGATCCGTCTATTGATAAAGTGAATATTCTACGTGGAAAAGTCAAGATAAGGAACGAGAGCGGCTTTCTTTTTGGGACCGATACCGCGAATTTCGACAACATCGTTTGACGACCGGAACCGGCCGCTCTTACGATATTCAAGAATCCGTTCCGCCAAAGTCTCACCGATACCGGGCAAAAGTAGAATTTCCTCCTTGGGAGCCGTGTTCAGGTCGAGAGAGAAACGAAGCTCATTTGGCTCCGTTTGTCCGAACTCCGCGGGACAAAACAGTACCTTTTCGTGGAAAAGAAATCCTGTTAAAAACAAGATCACCGATAAACCAATCACCCTTAAAAGGCTCTGCTGACATTGCTCGGAAAGATAGACACTCTTTTGAATTTCTTCGCTAACCATGATTGCTTCAAGGAGTTAAGGGTTTGGCCGTTCGTAAACTTTTTTGCCTTCCCTGGCTTCCTAAAACAACTTCGGCATATTCAGAGACCTGTTCCGATGTCTCAAAATATTTTTCGTACACCCAATGGTCTTCATACTCGCACTTGGCTGTTGTGTACTTACGGCAAATGTTGGGACGAACCTCATAAATTCCGCAGAGGTTGTCTTTTCTCAGAAAATTGCAATCGGTATGAACAAGAAGAAACCACTCCCCCTCTTCCACAAAAACAGTGGCGTGTTCATGCAGGAGAAACCATCGCATGTGGTCATAGTCACGCGGTTCCTTTGGAGTATCAATGGGAAGAGCAAAATAACGGCAACACTTTGCGGAACAATACTCACAAAGGTTAACGTTTTCCTGAATCTCTTCCCGCCGCGGTCTTCGTGACATAAGACAAGCCTCACCAAAATACCGACCATTGTGACCTTAAACCCGCAATATCCCTGCGGACAGTAAATTTCCATCAACTAAATCTTAGTAATGGAGTTTCCTTTGTCAAGCGGTGACTCAAAACAGCTCTGATAAATTTTTGTTAGCTCTTGCCTAGTACACAGTCTATCTTGTATATGTGAGTAAAAGTGTTAAAATAACAGATCATAGTATCCAAGTTGGGAGAGAAGCTATGATCAAGAAATATCGTGTAACGTTGACCGCAGAAGAGCGGGAACAGCTGGAAGACATCCTGAACCGGGGCAAACACAGTGTCCAAAAACGGAAGCGGGCCCCAAGCCCTCTTGCTTGCCGATGAGCAGCTGACCGATAAAGCGATAGCGGAACGGGCGGGAATGTACCGTCGGGGGATAGAAAAACTGCGGTAGCGATTTGTCGAAGAAGGATTTGAAGTGCCCCCTGGAGGGGAAACCCCGGGGACATCGACCTCAGGCGATCCAGGGGGAAGATGAGGCAAGACTGGTTACCTTAGAATATGTCTTCAAAAGTATCCTTTTCGATGTTGCAGGTATTTGAGCATTCTTGCGGTCATGGCGATGTGGATCATGGCTTTGCTGGATTCGGGATTTCGTTCGTAATCTTTCGAGTGACGGCGATATTTTGAAATCCACGCGAACGTCCGTTCAACAATCCAACGTTTCGGCAAGACCACAAAACCTTTCACACCCACTGGCCTGAGCACCGTTTGTAAAATCC
>JAISQK010000284.1 GCA_031274255.1 Planctomycetaceae bacterium
CGTGACACGTATTTGTCGATGGTCTTCAAACTGACGCAGCAAGCCCGGGGCCGTTGGCGGCGCATCAACGCTCCGCACCTGGCGAGGCTCGTTGCCGCAGGAGTGACGTTTGTCAACGGCGAGGCCGTTGACTTGCCGAACGATGGTCAAATACTCGAAGCGGCGAAAGAGATCACCAAGGAGAAAAACGCAGCATAAGAGAAACGTTTTTTATTCCTTTTATAGGAAAACTGAAATTCGAAATCGCTTCACCTTTTTTCAAAAATCCAAACCTTTTTCAAATAACTTCATACACAACTATTGACAATAGCTCTTTTTTAATCTCTGATAGATAAAATATGGGATTTTTGTCGTACACCCAAGGCAAGTGGATCCAACGTCCGCATCTTACCCGTCCCGAACAAATAACCCGTTCGCGTTGCTCGCTGGGAAGCGTGCCGCTGCGCGGTCGGCTTCTGATGGAGAATCCTTCCAACCGCTTGCGATGGGCGATCAAACGGCACGTTTGGCTGTCGGCAGACATCCCTTTTAAAGTTCGGTACAAACGTTCAGGGTTATCCCAACGTGACATCATGAACCATTACCATTAATCACACAGGATTTTAAAAGAAATGCCTCCAACGTACTACGTTGGCACCGAGGGGGATCAATCGTGTTCGGTAATTTTTTCAGGATTATTAAATTTATCGTTTTGGTTATTATTTTTTGATTTTCGCTTTGAAAAAGTCATGTTAAAGTGCGTAAAATTTTTAGTGGATCTGGAACTCTCGCAGTGTCTGTTGTATACTAATAAGCAACTTTTCTACAGAAATGCAACACATCTCGTCATAATTCTTCATTTTTGCAAGATATTGTTTTTACTATTTTGTATTTCTTTATTATTTTAGCAAGATGTTGACATGCAACGACGATTTTTGTTTATTCATTTTGTTTCCCTTTCTCTTGCGTTGATTGTGTTATCCTGTTGTCCGCGGGACAGAAAACCGAAAAGAATGCCGGTTCTGTACTCTCTCCAGATCGAAATCCTTTGCGGAAATGTGCCGTTTGCCGGCGCACTGGTACGTCTTTTCCGCATAGACGCCGACGAAGGACCGCCATGGAGCATCAAAGGGATCACAAATCTTTCCGGTGTCGCAAAAATGACAACGGAAAATCATGACGGTGTGCCGCTCGGAAAATATAAAGTCACGATCGAGAAAGAGGAGATTGTTTATGACGATTCCAACCCGCCGCAAATCACCGGACGTATCCCGCTCATCGAGAAATGGTATTCTGAAATTCAAACGACGCCGCTCACTTTGGAAGTGACGCCGGATGTCGAAAAAATCACATTTGATATTGGGCAAACTGTTTGTGAAAATATAAAACTGAGGGGGGGGGGGCTAGAAAAGATAGAGAAAATGGTGAAGATACGTGTTAAAAATCGACAGGCCTTTCAGGGGGATTGGCGTTTTCATTTTCCCGTTGGGCGTTCACTTGGGTGACCGGATTGGCGGGCGCGGGGGGTTTGAGCAGAATCACCGTCGAAAGAAAGCGTCTGCCGGTGACATTGGAACCGACCGTTTCCGCGACGTAATCCGCGATTTGATGATTATATTCGATCACCGCCTTCAGAATTCCGATATGTTCCTCGATGCAGTCGGAAAGTGTACTGATTGACGGCTGGCGGTTGGTCATCAGGGAATTGAGGTAAGACTTCGTTGCCTTTCCCGCATTGCGTTTGTTGGTAATGACCTCATATTGCAGCGGAATCGTTTTATCGAGAAGCCGGGCTTTGGGAGAGGAAACCGCCAACTTCTCCGATTGCGTATTATAAGGAAGAGCAAGCGGACAATCCGCCGGAATGAACAGACCGGACGCCGGATCGCTTCGGCGAGAGAGACCGCTGTTATACTGTTTGACCAGCTCCGAAAACCGGTACTGAGCCTGAATGAATTCCAGTTCGGCCGCTTTTTGCTGTCCTTCGACCCGCTCAATGGCAAGATCGATTTGCGGTTTCATGAGGTCGTCCTGTCCGAACGAAACGGAAATCTTGTCGTACAACAGATAAAGCTGCAACAGCCGGTATTTATAAGTCAGATATTTTTCCGTCAAAAGCCAATACTCTTTTATGAGAATTTTCCGGATTCCCGGCGACGTGACTCCTGCCAAAAGTTCATGGAGATAAAGTTCCCTGCCGGTGACAGCGGAATCCTCCGGACGTTCCAGCCGCAGCACTTCCCAAAGCGGATGATTTTCACTGACCACCGCTCGAAGTTCAATGTCGCGATTGAGTTGCGGCGGCGCGGAAGTCTCTCCCTGCGCCGGGGTTCCGGCGAAGGGAACCGCGGAAGATGGTGTTGTCGGCAAAGGCGGCGTCGGACCGGACGGCGGCATTGAAGGAAAATTGGACGGTGGTACGGAAGGTTGAGGAATCTCATCATCCGGCTGCGGTCGGAAAGGGACACTCGGAGCGGCGGCACCGGAATAACGCGTTTCACCGGCGGGATTCGGCGGCGGTGAGGGAGGATTCAGCGGAGGGTTCCATGATGTGTTTCCCTGCTCCGATGTTGAGAGGGGAGGAAAAGTGCCGGTCGGAAGCTGAGCCAAAACGACGGAGCCAATTTCCGGCGAACATACGATAAGGAGTACCGCTGAAGAGAATAATAAGTGTTTTTTCATATCAAAACCGGGAGACGTACCATTTGAAAAAGCCGTAAGCGAAGGGAGAACAAACCTCCAGCGGTTATTATACCAAATGGGAAGACTTTATGGAATATTGGAATTTCGCCGGTTTCCGCCGTTTGTTCCGGTCGCGAGCCGCGACGGGCGGTTTGCTCACGCTCACTGCGTTCGGTTCGCTTCCGATGGATCATCTTTCCAACCGCTTGCGAATGTGCGGTGAAGCGGCACGCTTCCCGGCGACCAACGGATTGCTTCGGAGCGGAAGCTCCATCCGGGGTGCAGCGGCCTACCGCTGCCCGGAGGCAATGATTCTCTCTACTCTATCTCTCTTTGTCTCAACACTCTCGAATTTTTTCCGTCAGACAAGTGTGCGGTATTTTCGCAAAGCGTTCAGCACGGCGGCCATGTCCGCCGGAATCGGAGCGGTCACTTCCAGCGTCTTTCCCGACTCCGGGTGTTCAAACGTCAGCCGGTGAGCGTGAAGAGCCTGCCGGCCGAGAAGGATTTCCGAATCCGTCCCGTTTGCGTCCGCGTGATTTCCGGCGATGTCCCGCAACGAGATTTCCGCCTGATGCCCGTAAAGCCGGTCGCACAAAACCGGACATCCGATGTGCGCCAAATGCAGACGGATCTGATGCGTTCTGCCGGTTTGCGGATACGCCCTGATGGCGGAGAATCCGCGGAAACGTTCCGCGGTTTCGTAGAAGGTCTGCGAAGGTTTTGCCTGCGGATCATTGCGGCTGATGACCATTTTTTCCCGCTGTTTCGGATGAAAACCTATCGGCTGGTCGATCCAGTCGCGGTCGAGAGCGGGGGAACCTTGCGAGAGCGCGAAATACTCCTTGTGAATTTTCCGCGTCTCAAACTGGGCGGCGAGATTGGCATGGGTCACGTCATCCTTTGCGATCAGAATGGCTCCGGAGGTGTCACGGTCGAGCCGGTGAACGATTCCCGGACGCGCCGGACCGCGGACGGTGCTGAGTGTTCCGGCAAAATGATAGGCGAGTGCCCCGACAAGCGTTCCTGACCAGTGTCCCCGCGACGGATGGACCACCATGTCGGCCGGTTTGTTGACGACCGCCAGAAAGGGATCTTCATAAAGAATCTCAAGCGGAATATTCTCCGGTTTCGGTGCCTCGCGCGGAATTTCCGGCAGCCGGAACGTCACCGACTGTTCCGGTTTGAGCCGGTACGCCGGTTTTCCGCCGCGGCCGTCAATCGTCACGCAGCCGGACTGAATCGCCCGCCGGACGAGCATCCGCGAATACTGCGGGAAATGAGACGTCAGATAAAGGTCAAGCCGCCACCCCGATTCCGCCTCCGCGACGGTCAGGACGGAAACCTCTTCCGCCGTCACGGGATCCTCGTCCTCGTCAAGAATCGGTTCGTCACGGGAATCTTCCTGTTCCGGCACGTTGTTCTCATTGTCTTCCGGCCTATATTCCAAGTGAAACTCTCCCTTATCAAATATTCGGTCGCGAGCCGCGACGGGCGGTTTGCCTTCGGCCTCCCGGGGTAGGCTTTAGGCGATAGGCTGTAGGCTTTAGGCCTCATGTTGGAAACGTTTTTCCGCCAGTTGATACCAGCGAACAACGTGAGCGGGTCATTGTTTCGGAGCGGTAGCTCCCACCTAAACTTGACCCGTAAAATCGAACATTTCCCTATAGTCGTAGAGGGTGTAGAATTTCTGTAGCCCCCGCCAAACTGTTTTGTCGCCGGGCGGACCGTCGCTTGGGGACCGTCTGGGGCCGCCGAGATTGCCTATGTGCTCCACAGCTTCCCCTATCGTGTACGGCTTTTTAGGCACTTCCTTCGTTCTGTTCGCTACACAATACAACACTTTCCATTCCTCTTCGTCAAACAGTATCGTGCGCGGCAGTTCGGGACTTACCCGCGCTATAGAGGTCAGATTCATAATAAACACCGCGATAACCGAATACATCAATATCAGCGTTTTGGTTTTCTCCATGTCCCGCTCCTGAAGTTTTTCGATAGCGCAGCCGCTTTTCAGCACGTAGTGAAACCTTTCTATCTTCCATCGCTGAACATAATACCGTACCTTCTCAAACGCCTGGTCAATACTATTCACTTCATCGTTGGTCATCAGAAACCATTCTATAGGCTCAAGCCCTTGAGGCGGATGTTCTTCTTTCACGTAAATCACATTCGCC